>VGYL01000678.1 GCA_016872975.1 Planctomycetota bacterium | reverse complement strand
TGAGGTCAATCCGAATACGGTCCGCAAGGCCTATTCGGACCTGGAACTGCTCGGCATTCTCAACACGCAGCAGGGCACCGGGACCTTTGTCGGCTATCGAGAGATCGAGATCGGCGACGACGAGAAGCAACGTATGCTGCGGCAGATCTGCGATGAGCTGGTCGCCCGCGGCCACCAATATAACCTGACCGTCAAGGACATCGTCGAGTGCTTACAAGGGAGGCCCAACCATGAGACAGAAGAATAAGACAACCGAGCCGGCGGCCATAACCCGCACGTACAGAGAAGGCCGCAAAGTGACGAGCGCTGAGATGAACCTGCCCGCGTTCCTGGCCGCGATCCTGATTTTGCTGGCCGGGCTCGCCGTCAACCGTCTCGTCACAGGGCAGTGGTCGGTCTTCCATCCCTGGGTCGCCGGCGTGACGATCTTCCTGGCCGTCTACATCCTGTTTGCGCTCAAGGTCGCCAACCAGTGGGATCGGGCCGTCGTCCTCCGCCTGGGCCGGTTCGATCGGCTCAAGGGGCCGGGCCTGTTCTTCATCGTGCCGATCATCGAGAGCATCGTCCAGCTCGTCGACATGCGCATCCGGGCGACGGACTTCAGCTCGGAATCCACGCTGACGAAGGACACCGTCCCGGTCAATGTGGACGCCATCTGCTTCTGGATGGTCTGGGACGCGAAGAAGGCCATTCTCGAAGTGGAGAATTTCTATCTGGCCATCGTGCTCTCCGCCCAGACCGCCTTGCGGGACATCATCGGCACGCACGAGCTGGCCGACATGCTCACCCATCGCGGCGTGCTGGGCCAGCGGCTGCGGGAGGTTCTCGACGAAAAGACCAACCCCTGGGGCATCACCGTCCAGTCGGTGGAGATCCGCGATATCATCATCCCGAAGGACCTGGAGGCGGCGATGTCCAAGCAGGCCCAGGCCGAGCGCGAGCGGCAGGCCCGCATCATCCTGGGCACCGCGGAGACGGAGATCGCCCAGAAGTTCTCCCAGGCGGCCAAGGAGTACGAGTCGCACCCGGTCGCCATGCACCTGCGCGGGATGAACATGCTGTTCGAGGGCCTCAAGGAGAAAGGCTCGATGATCATCGTTCCCAGCTCGGCCCTCGAGACGATGAACCTCGGCGCGATGGGCGGCCTGGCCGCACTGAGCCAAACCCGCACCGGGCAAGACAAGAAGGAATCTGAGGGGCCCGTCACCTCTTGAGGGCGGCATGTCCGCCGGACCTTATCCGGCACACCGACTGCTCATGGGCCATTCGGGCCGTTGTAGTGGGTTCTGACGAACAAGTCCGGTAATCCAGCCCGGCGCTGGGAGTTGGCCTGGTTCGGAGTTCCGCCTAATGCATTTTGACGGACAAAACCGGTAATCGCACCGCCCCCGCCGTTTCGCCGATGTGCCTCGCGCCAGGCAACGTGTGGTTGTAGGGTGGGGCTTGCCCCACCAGGAAGCCGGACCCAAGGAAAGCGGTGGGGCAAGCCCCACCCTACACATTACCGAACTTGCTCGTCAGAACTCATAAGGCGGAACCCCGAATGCCAGAAGACGCGCATCGGGCCGTCTGGGTTCGTCGCCGTCGTGGAGGACAGCGAAGGCAACCGCATCGGCCTGCGCTCCTGGCAGTAACGTGCACCGCATGGATTCCAGAACCCCTCGGGGCCGTTGAGCAAAACCACCTCCCATGCGTCTATATAGGGAAAGATGACAGTAAGGAGACCAATATGATCCTCACAACCACACCGACGATCGAAGGCAGGCGTATCACGCAGTATCTTGGCATCGTCACCGGCGAGACGATCGTCGGCGCCAACATCTTCAAGGATATCATGGCCGGCATCCGCGACATCGTCGGCGGCCGGTCCGGGGCGTACGAGAATGCCTTCCGGCGGGCCCGGCAGATGGCCTTTGACGAGATGGAGCAGGAGGCCGCCGAACTGGGGGCCAACGCCGTCGTGGGCATCGACATCGACATCGAGACCGTGGGCGCACAGGGCAGCATGCTCATGGTCAGCATCAGCGGCACCGCCGTCACCATTCAATAGGCAACGATATGAAAAGAGGGGCACTCTTCCTCGGCCTAACGTTTCTGGTCAACTGGTCGTTGGCGTGGTTGTTTTACAGCCTGGGCGGGCGCTGGGGTACGCCGGTCGGGATGGCGTTCGGGGCGGCCTACATGTTTGTCCCAATGGTCGTGGCGCTGACGCTCCAGAGAGGAGTCTACCGCGAGCCCATCAAGCAGCCGCTGGGGATCTCCTTCCGGCTCAACCGTTGGTTCATGGTGGCGTGGCTCCTGCCGCCGCTGATTGCGCTGACGACATTCGGGGTCAGTCTGCTCCTGCCCGGCATTGAGCACGCGCCGCAGATGGAGGGAATCTTCGAGCGCTTCGCGTCCCTGCTTACGCCGGAACAGATGGAGCAGCTCAAAGAGCGCATGACCGCGGCACCTGTCGCTGCCATGTGGCTGGTGCTGCTCCAAGGTCTGTTCGCCGGGATCACCATCAACGCAGTGGCCGGCTTTGGCGAAGAGCTGGGCTGGCGCGGCTTCCTGCAGAGGCAATGGGCCTTTTTGGGCTTCTGGCGGTCTTCGTTGCTCATCGGCGTGGTCTGGGGCCTCTGGCACGCGCCGCTGATTCTGCAGGGCCACAACTACCCGCAGCACCCGGTGGCCGGCGTGTTCATGATGACCTTCTTGTGTATCCTGCTGGCCCCGATCTTCGGGTACATCCGCGTCAAAGCCCGCTCCGTGATCGCCGCCGCGATCGTCCACGGGACTTTCAACGCGACCTACGGCCTATCCATCGCCCTGGTCCGCGGCGGCAGCGACCTGACCACCGGCGTGACCGGCCTGCCGGGCTTTCTCGTCCTGGCCGCCGTCCTCCTGCTCCTGTGGCGGCTCGATCCCGATCCCACACGCGGCAATGCCGTCATCGGTACGGAAACCACCGCCTCTGGAATCCAGACAAGCGGCGGAGCCGCGAGCCCACGCCTGTAAGCAAATGTGAGATTCCGGAGAGACTCATGAAGGTCCGCGGAACGGTTCGGAGCTCTCCGCGAGCAGAGTCTCCGCTGGGACGGCTTCGATCCGGTCGTCCAAATCGTAGCGATGTGTGCCGAAGTAGACGACGGCACCCTGCGTCACAACGCCGTCGGCCAAACCGGCCTTGAGACCGGAAGCATCGGAGCGGCTCACCGACGAAGCACACTTGAACTCGTAGCCCAGCCGCTGTCCACCCCGCTCGATCACCAAATCGATCTCGGCGCCGGCCTGCGCCTCATCCAGAATGAGCGGCTCCTCCAGGCGGCCCAGAGCCAGCTCGACATCACCTGCGAAGACCTGGTAGTCGGATGGCTTCTCCAAATCGAAATACGTGCCTCGCAGAAAATGGCGGGCGAGGGTTGTCTTGCCGCACTGCCGGGCACCGACGATCAGCACGGCCGGGAACTGCTCCGCGAACGTTTGAACCAGCAATTGCGCAAACCTGTAGATCATCCCTGTAAATTAGCAGTCGCATTTCTATTTTTCAAGGCAATTCTCCAGCCTCGCGAGAATGTGTGTGAAAAGTGGCATGGGCATCCTGCGGATGATTCATGGGCTCATCGACAGCACGACGAAGCCGAGAACGACCAGGCCGATGGCCAGGTAGGCTTGGATGGACAGGATCTCGCCCAGGACGAGAATGCCGAGGGCGTTGACGACCACGATGGAGGTCGCCCCGAACAGGGCCATCGTCTTGCCGAGCTGCAGGGCGGAGAAGACGTAGAGCTGGCCGAACATTGCGACCTGGCGGATCAGGAAGTACAGCAGAAACCACCAGTTCAGGAAGGTCGAGAGCACAAAGGGATGGTGGCGCATGTTGGCCCGGGCGATTAGGTCGCCCGTGGTAAAGAGCAACTGCGTTGCCACGATAATCGCCACCGGCGATTTGATCCACGTCATAGAGCTTGGGCCCACACAAAGCCGAGCAGCGTATCCGGCAACGGGCTCCGTGTCAATGGTACCGAAGACTCTCCGGCAGCCTGTGTACGCCCACGTTCATCGCTCATTCTGTTTGGAGTACCGCGTTCACGCGGGTTGGACTGGTCTTTCCCGCCTAATACCACAACGCTACGATTTGTCCCTCGGTTTGACATAAGCTACGCTAGAACAGGAGGTTATGAAAATGTCACCCCGTAGCCTTATTGGCGTTAAGGCGCCGAAGTGACATTCCCGTATCTCATTGTTTCATAATGACTTACGACTACTGCGGTCCCACAAGATAGCGTTGTAGTACTAAAGGCGGAACTCC
>VGYL01000677.1 GCA_016872975.1 Planctomycetota bacterium | reverse complement strand
GGCCGGTTTGCGGCGTATACGGCGCCGGGGGCGACGGTGCTGGATGGGTTCGGCGGCAGCGGCTCGACGGGGTTGTCGGGACTGATTTTCGGAGGCGGCAGCTCCAATTTGACGCAGGGGCGTGGATTCGCTATTTTGGCGGCGTGTTTTGAAGCAAGGGGTGCCCCCGTTAGTCTGGCCGTCGTTCGCGCTGATTGGGAAGGAGCGGATGCGATGAGCAAAGTTGAACGGCCTTTCTTCCCGATTGTTTACGTACGCGGGTATGCCATGACGCAGGGCGAGATCGCCGAGACGGTGGTTACGCCGTATATGGGGTTCAAGGAGCTCTGGACCTGTACTGATGCTTTATCGAAGAGGACCAGATTCAGTGAGCAAGCATAAATCGCAGCGGGATGACTTGTCTGCGGTTCGAAGAACCGCCTCATCAAGGCCTGCGGAAACCCATTCTGCCGCCGGTTCGGCGGCGGGGTTTACCTATCAGTTCGGTCGAGCAATATGGTGGCTGGCAACGAAGCCGGGATCGTTTTCCGTCGCGATTGAAACGCTTGACGATGTCTTCGTCGAAAGCGCCGATGGGTCTGCGGTTCTGGAACAGGACAAGTACTCCACTCGAGATATCGGTCAGCATGTCTCCGATCGGGCTGTTGCGCTTTGGAAGACGCTCGCGAACTGGCTGGGCATGTTCGCCGGGGGCAACCGAGACTACGCATGTCTTCTTGTGACCAATCGGCCTGTACCGTCGGACTCGCTCATTCGGCGGATATCAGATACGCACGCGCAAGATGCTGTTAATGCGGTCGTGGCAGAACTGCGTGAAATTGCGGCCCAGCCGACTGAAACAATTCGCCCCTACGCTGAAGCCGTGCGCAGCGCTCCCCGCGATGTGCTTGCCACGCTTGTTTTGGCTATTCGATTGGCATCCTCAGACTCCGCGAACACAGAGTGGGAGGGACTCCGGGAAGAGGCGTTGGATGCCCTGCATGTTCCGTCTTCCTTGCATGCGCATGGGCCGTCTCTTCTCGACGAGGTTCTGGGCTGGCTCGTTGATTGCTGCATGCAGGCATGGCGCAGAGGCGTTCCCGCAAAGATCACCTCCCAGGCGTTCAATAACGCGTTCCATCGTGCGATTGACAGAAGACGACGCCAGTACAGCAGAGAACGCCCTCCGGCCAAGGTCCCGCTGACAGCCGAGGATCTGAAAGGCCAAGCGACAAGCACCTACGTCAAGCAACTGGACCTAATCCATGCTCAACAGAATGAACTCGACAACGCCATCTGCGATTGCCTTCGCTACGGCAAAGAGGTCTTACGGCTCACCAATACCGGCGAATACACGGGTCAGGACTGGAAAGCGTTCGAGGATGAGCTTGAGCAACGCTGGGAGAGGATCTTTGCCCGATTGCAGCGGCTGAATGCCTCGGAGGAAGAAAGTCAGCGCGGCTACCGCACATTCCATGAGACAACCGACGACTATCGCGCTCGACTTCAGGGCCAGGAAACGGATCACCAGTATTTCAGCGCGGGTGCCTATCACCGCCTTGCGGACCAACTCGATGTTGGTTGGCATCCTCGATTCCGTGAATTGTTAACCGACGGGGGGCGTGATGGATCTGAGATTTGAACAATCGCTCCTTCAGAACGATGCCTTTTCTGCCGTGCTGCTTTCGACTGCCGTGCGCTCATTCTACGATCAGAAAGACCGCACGGCCGGCATCCCGCTGATGCTTTCGTTGTTGGTTTTGCCTCTCTCCTACCACAGGGAGACGGCCGAAGCGCTGGTGAGCAAGCGGCGTCCTTCGCTCTTTGCCAAAGCGATTGCCGCAAATCGGAATCTGCCGCTCGGAGTCCAAAAGCGTATGGAGGACATGACGGAAATGTCCATGTCCGCCCTTCGGCTGGCCATCGGATCGTGTTCCCTTGCGATCGATGATACCGGAGCCAGCCTTGAAATCGTGCCTGTGGGGCCGTTGCCGCCATCGTCGTTTGCTTCGCCTGATGCCAAGCTTCTCCACCGGGCGGCGAAGTGCGTAGGACAGGGGATCGCCGAGGTGTCTATCGAGCAGCTCTGCCAATTCCTTATGGTGAGGTTCTAAATGAAAGTATTCATCCGACAGATCGTTCTGTGGGCCAGTGATCCTGCAAACGGTATGCGACAGGTGGATCTTGTGCCCGACAAGATCTCGGTTATCACCGGTGACAGCAAGACGGGCAAGTCCTCTCTGACGTGGATTATCGACTACTGTCTTGGGAGCGGCAAGTGCGCGATTCCCGTAGGGCTAATACGAAACGCGGTCGAATGGTTCGGACTCCGCCTCCAGTTGCCTCACACCGAGATGGTCATTGCCCGGCGGAATCCGGGCGGACAGCAGGCTACGAACGAGTTCTACTGGAACGAGGGGGCCAAAGTTGAACTGCCGGATCGCCCCGAGAAGAATGCTCGCGTCGAAGACTTCGTGAATCGGATGAACCAGTTGGGGTTTTTGCCAAGCCTCGATTTCTCGAACGACAGCAATCCCTCCGGGTATACTGGCAGGGCAAGTTTCAGGGACATGGCCGCGTTCAACTTCCTTCCTCAGCACATTGTGGCGAATCCGTATGCGTTGTTCTTCAAGACGGACACTACCGAACACCGCGAGAAGCTGCGCACCATTTTCCCTCTCGTGACCGGCGAGATCGATGCCGACACCTTGTCGCTTCAACGTGAACTGCGGGACCTTATCACGGAGCACGACGGAATAAGGAAAGAGGCAGATGAGCTTCGCAACGCTCGCCGCGTATGGTCCGCGGAAGTGCGGAGTTACTACATGCAGGCAAGGGAATATGGCCTGCTTCCTGACGCACCCGATCCGGCGGAGCACTGGTCTCCCGAAAGGTATTCTCAATACCTATCGCAGGTTCCTGAACGTTTAGAGAAGACCCCCCTGCCACAGATTGAAGAAGGCGCGACCGAAGCCGCCGTGGCCGAAATTCAGAGTCTTCATCGGCAGGAGGATGACATCTGCAGCAGTATGGGGCGCAATCGCCGCAAACTGGCGCGTATCGGTCAACTGACCGCCAGCCTGTCGGAGTACCAAGTCGCGCTGGATGCCGGACGGGACCGTGTTGAGAGCGTCGGATGGTTCGAGAGGCATCTTGCCCAAGCCCAGGAATGTCCCTTGTGCCATTCTGCGCAGATGAGCGCCGGCGATGAACTGGAAAGGGTCAAGGAAATCGCCCAACAGTACCGTCAGGTTCTGGAGAGTCTTGAGTCTGCGCCCCCTCAACTCGATAGTCAGGAGGCGGAACTGCGGACGGAGTTGCGCGATCTCGAAAGACGCCTTGCCGATCTGAGGCGAAGGCGCTCTGAGTTGGAAGACCGAAGTGACCGTCTCGCGGCACAACGGCAACAAGTCCGCCAGATATACCTTTTTGTGGGCCGCGTTCAACAGGCTTTGCGGAACTTCGAAGAGGGAGGCGATCTCAGCGCGCACGAAGCCCGACTATCCGATCTCAGCGAGCGAATCGAGGCATTGAGGGCACGCTTGAACGAACGACAAAGGCGGGACAGGGAAAGGCAGATTACAGCGAAACTAGTCCGTCGAATCCAGGACTATGGACGGATACTGGATCTGGAGCATCACGAATCCGTCGCGGAAATGAATCGCCGCGAGTTAACGTTGCGCTTTCTTCGAGACGGCAGACAGGATTACCTCTGGGAGATCGGTAGCGGAGCAAACTGGATGGGATACCACGTTGCGACGCTTCTTTCCCTCCACGAGCATTTTCTTACAGTACCAAGAAGTCCCGTGCCGTCATTTCTTTTGATTGACCAGCCTTCCCAGGTCTACTTTCCTGAAGGGGTTCCTGATGATTCCTCGACTGATGTCGAAGGCGTGAGGCGTGTATTCCGGGCGCTAGAAGAATTCCGGGCAGCAACTTGCGGAGGCGTGCAGATCATTGTAACAGAGCATGCAGGCCGGAACACATGGGAAGGCTGTCCGGATGTTGTTCCCGTTGCCAACTGGCGTAACCGGGAAGCGCTTATTCCGGCTGGATGGATACAAAGTTCGGGGGCATAGCGCGAACGAGATGTCTTCCGTGGAAATCACCAGAGCCATGAATGCGTTGAATACGTTCAGTCCACTCTACGAGCGCGCCATGCCAGCGACGCGGGGTGGGTCGTTGTTCAATGCGTTTCCCTATCCGACGAAGATTTCGCCGGAGGCGATTGCGCTGTTCATTGCCGCGCATACCGCGCCAGGGGCGACGGTGCTGGATGGGTTTGGGGGCAGCGGCTCGACAGGACTGGCGGCGATCCTTTGC
>VGYL01000676.1 GCA_016872975.1 Planctomycetota bacterium | reverse complement strand
GAGGGAATCGTCGCTGACGATTCGAGTTCAACGAAATCTGAACGGTGTTTCGGCCTATTTCAGCCCGCCGCGGATCTCGCCGGCGGGGAATTGCAGCGTGTGCACGTTCACGTACGCCCGGTCCTCACGGATCGCGGTCAGCAGATCGGCGAGCGTCTTGCCGGCCAGCGGCCCGACGAGATGGGCGGCTGTGAAGACACCTTCGCTCAGCACGCCGGTGAATTCTCCGGGGATCGTCACGGCCGGCGGCGCCGCCGGATACAGCCAGACCGCGGGCGGACCATCTCCGCCCGGCGTGGCCGCGACGTGGATGTGGGCCATCGTCACGTTGGTGATCCCCTGGACCTTGAGTTGGTACGCGATCGCGTTTCCGTCGGGAGCAGGGGTCAGAACCGCCAGACCGGTGGCCGGTGATGTCGTCTTGTCACCGGCTCCCGTCAGCACGGCGGCAATGGGAAGCTCGGCCCGGGTCGCCTCGACCGGGCCGCGGATCGCCCCGGCCGGAAACTGTTGCGTATGCACGTTCACATAGGCCCGGTTCTCCCGGATGGCGGTCAGCAGATCGGCGAGCGTCCGGCCGGCCAGCGGACCGACGAACCGCGCGGTGGTGATGTTGCCTTCCCCCAGCAGACCGCTGAACGGGCCGGGGAGGGTCACCGCCGGGGGCGCCGGCGGGAACAGCCAGACCGCCGGCGGGCCGTCTGTGCCCGGTGCGCTCGCGATGTGGATGTGCGCCATCGTGACGTTCTCAAGGCCTTGCACGCTCAGCCGGTAGGAGAGGATCTCTCCATTGGGACTCAGCGTGAAGACGGCCTCGCCGGTGGCCGCGATATCCGTGCCGGCGGGCGCCCCTGTGAGCCGGGCGGCAAAGTCGGTCGGCGCCGCTACGAGCTTCAGAACGACGCCGGTGTTGCCCGTCGGGCCCAGCGCCGTGCTGGCCAGGAGATAGACTTCGCCCTCGCGATCCTGCCCGAATCCTTTGACAAACAGGCCCAGCGGCTCGCCCCTGGGGCCGATCAGCAGTTCCTCGATCCGCCCGGTGAACAGGTCGGCCGCGAACAGACGGCCTTCGGGTACCGAGAACTGGCGGGAGAAATCGCCGCAGAGGTACTGGCCCCAGAGCTCCGGGACTTCCCTGCCATAGTACGTGTAACCCGCGACCACGGCCAATCCGTCATCGTGGTCGTACTGCGCGACCGGATCGGTCAGGCGCGGATCGTCGAGCGGCAGCCCGACGAGGACTCCCGCCGGATCGAACGCGAAGGTGCCTTCCTTGAGCCGCCAGCCGTAATTGCGGCCTTTGTGGACGAGGTTGATCTCCTCCACGCGGTTCTGTCCCACGTCGGGGACGATCAGCGCGCCGCTGCGGGCGTCGAAGCTGAAGCGGTACGGATTGCGCAGGCCGTAGGCGAAGATCTCATCGAGCCCCTCCACGCCGACGAAGGGATTGTCCCAGGGCACCCGGTAGGCGCCGTTGGCGCTGACGGGGTCCGGGCTGCCCGGCGTCAGAGTGGGGTGCAGCGGGTCGATCCGTACGATGGTGCCGAGAATCGTGTTGATGTTCTGCCCGTTGCCCTGTGTGCCATGCCCGGCCGCGGTGTCATTGGCGCCGCCGCCATCGCCGAGAGCGATATACAGATAGCCGTCCGGACCGAACTCCAGGTGGCCGGCATTGTGATTCGACTGGGGCTGGTCGATCCGCAACAGCACGCGCGAGGACGTCGGATCGATCGAGTCACTCACCCCATCCCAGAGCCATTCCCGCACTGCGCTCTGGTGGTTCATCGTGGTCCCGGCGGGCAGCTCGACCGTGAAATCGGCCGGTCCCTGGACCGGCTCGCTCGTGTAGGTATAGAAACGCCGGTGGCCGGCCTGCCCCGGTTGAGCGTAGTCCGGATGGAAGGCCAGACCCAGGAAGCCGCGCTCGTCGTAATTGGCCCGCAGAGGCACCAGCAGTCCTGTGACATCCAGGAAAGGCTTGCCCAAGAGCTGACCATTTTCGATCACACGCAGCGGGCCTGCCTGGTCCACGACGTAGAGCCGCGCGGAGTGCCCCGGATCGGGCACGAGGGCCACCGGTGCTGTCAGCCCGGCGGCGACCGGCTGCAACCCGATGCGCAGGGGCGCCGGCGCGATGCGGTGGGCCAAGGGCAGGCCCGCGACGGTGAATTCCCCGCGCATCGTCGCGGAATGCGGCCGGCAGCGGTAGCCCGGTTTTCGACCGCCTTCGCTCAGGGCCTGGTAGAGCTCGAGCGTGAGCGTGAAGCGCACGACGCCGCGGCCGTTGTCTTCCCAGGCCACGCCGGGATGGGACTCGAACGGCCCGACGATCGCCATGGAGAGGAGGACATTGTCCTGTGCGGCCGACGCCGCCTTGGCGATGATCTCGAACGGGTGACTGAAATGGTTGGTGACCGTGACTTGATAGCGCTGGCCCAATTCCAGGGGCAGGGTGGGGTTCTCGCTGCCGAGCGGCGCGAACTGGATGCCGGCCGGCGCAAACGCATCCAATCGATAGGCGGAGAAACCGTCAGCGCCGAAGGTCCAGGCCACGTCGTGCGGCTGCGCCGCGGCCATGGCCGGTGCGAAGGCCAGGATCCCCAGGAGAAGGCGCACCGATTTCGTGACAAGTGTTGCATTCATGGCAATTCTCCCCAAGAAACGAGGTTGGGATCAACGTGTCAAAGAGCGGGTGAAAACACTCACACGTACGACTACTAACTGGTACTGCGAGAAACCGCCGCGGTTCAGGCGTCGCCGTTTTTTCCGTGGTTTGGGATCGAAGACGAGGCAACCGGCATGATGCGTGTGAGGAAAATGTGCCCAATATCTGTTTCACCTTTCTCTCCGGGTGCGGTACAATGAACGGAGTTTGTCATACAGGCTTTCGGTCGCGCGTGCTGTTAAAGGGTATGACCATGAAAAAGCGAGCGGCATTCACCCTGATCGAGTTGCTGGTGGTCATTTCCATTGTGGCCCTGCTGATGGCCCTGTTGCTGCCGGCGTTGTCCAAGGCGCGGGCCCAGGCCCGCGGCGCCGCCTGCCAGACCAACGTCAAGCAGTGGGCCACCATCGTCGCCATGTACACGATGGACAACAACAACAAGTACTGGATCGAATACTGCAAGAAACTGGACCCGGCCGGCACCTGGATGAGCGCCCTGGAGCGGCTGTACGGCAGCGTGGCGAAGTTCCGCGTCTGCCCGGTGGCCGCGCAGCCGTGTTTTCCGATGGACCCGGTCAGCGGGAACGTCAACTGGCGCAAGTACGGCGGCGACAAACGCGTCTGGGGACCGGGAATCCCCACGAAGTGCTTCGTCCCCGGCGACTTCGGCAGCTACGGCGTCAATCACTGGATCAACAACCTGGAGCCGGGCGATGACGGCTGGCTCAACGCGCCGCAACTGCACTGGAAGACCGACCTCAACCGCGACCCCGCCAATATCCCCATCCTGGGCGATTGTGCCTGGTACGGCGGTCAGCCCGCCAACGGCTCGGACCCGGCCCACGCCGCCTTCGACAAGGAGTCCAAACCTCCGATCCGGCGCGACTGGTGGGAGGTCGATCCCACGGCCGCCTGGAGCAGCAGCATGTGCCGGTTCGCCATGGACCGGCACAACCGCGCCATCCACATGTCCTTCATGGACGGCTCGATGCGCAAGGTCGGATTATACGAGTTGTGGACCCTCAAATGGCACCGCAACGCGCGGGCCAACTATGACGTCGTGATCCCCTGGCTGCCGCGCTGACCCCGTGCGGCACGCGCATCCTACGGGTCGTGGGGGGCGTCCTTGACCGGCTGCACCTCCCCGGCGTGCCACTCGTAGGCGCCGATGTCGATGCCGGTGCCCTGGGGCCGGGGAATGCGGTCGCGGTCGAGCTTGGGCGCGTCGAGACTGCTGCCGGCGTCGATGGCCGGGGCACCGGGCAACAGGCGCAGGTCGAAGCGGTCCGGGTCCACGAAGAGAACGGCCGGGTCCTGGATGGTCAGGTTGTGGTCCTGCCGCACCGCCGCCGCATGGCTGAAGGCCGCGGCCAGGTTGTTGCGCACCACGCAGTCGACGGGCGGCGTGCCGTTCTTGTGGTTGGCGACGCGAATCCAAGGCGGGCCGGGCCGCGTGCGGTTGCGGTCCAGCACGGTGTTGTTGATCACCAGGCAGTTGCGGGCCCCCAGCAGGGTGATGCCGTGCCAGTGGTCGGTGATGACGACGTTGTTCTCGATGATCCAGTCCACGAAGGTGCCGTCGAAACAGCCGATGCCCTGCAGGGTCCCGCGATAGGGCTGATTCGGATCTTCATAGT
>VGYL01000675.1 GCA_016872975.1 Planctomycetota bacterium | reverse complement strand
CAAGCGCCCGATGAGACGGTTGTTTTCGGCATCCAGCCGGAGCGGATCGAGCCCGGCATGGGCTTGAGTCCGGCGCTGAGGGACAGGATCGATGAGTATATCGGGCAGATCTTACATCAAACATCACACTTCCCACGTCAGACTTCCGAAGTATAATATGGTCGTCATCACAACAAATTGACGCTTTCGAAGTGGTCCAAGGAGAAACGATGGCACAGGGCAAGATTCTGATCATTGACGATGATCCCGATATTACCGAAGCGATGACGGTTGTCCTGCAGAACCGGGGGTACGAAGTTCGCAGCGCCCGCGACAGTTTCGAGGGGATGGAGAAACTGAAGCAGGCCAAGCCGGACCTGATCATTCTCGATGTGATGATGCGGACCTCGCAGGAGGGCTTCGAGCTCTCGCGGGAGCTCAAGAGCAACGCCCAGTACAAGGAGATCCCCATCCTGATGCTTACGGGCGTCAAAGACAAGACCGGGCTGGACTTCAAGGACGCCGCCGGCGACCAGTCCTGGCTGCCTGTCGAGGAGTTCCTGGACAAGCCGGTCAAGCCGAACCTCCTGCTGGAAAAGGTGGAAGACCTGTTGTCGGCGCGCGGGGCATGAGCCGATAGAATCGTAAATTCATGGAAAGCCTTCTCAAGAGCACCAGCCTGATCCAGAGGGCCTACTGGCTGATTTGGCTGCGATGGGTGGCCATTGTGACACTGGCGGGGGCCACGTTCGTCGCCGGCGAGGTCCTGGGGGTGACTCTTGCGACGTCGAGACTGTACCTGGTATCGGGGCTGCTGCTGGTCTACAACTTCGTTCTCTACGACCTGCTGCGATACTGGACGTGGGGCGGCAAAGAACCCGCGCCGGCCAAAATCGGCGCCATTCTCACCTTTCAGATCTCGGCGGACCTGCTCATTCTGGCCACGATTCTGCATTTGGCCGGGGGGATTGAGAACCCGTTCGTCTTCTTCTTTGTCTTTCACATGATCATCGCCAGCATCCTGGGCTCCCAAGGGCAGAGCTATCTGCAGGCGACCCTGGCGGTGCTGCTGTTCGGGGGCCTGGTCCTTCTGGAAGGGGCGGGGATCGTCCCGCATCACTCGCTGACCGGATTTGCGGCACACGGTCTGCACGACAACTGGACGTTCGTCCTGGGCTATCTGTTCGTCTTCAGCGTCACGCTGTATCTGGTTGTCTACATGACCACTTCCATCAGTGCCCAGCTTCGAGCGCACCAGGAGGAGTTGGAGAAAGCCAACGAGCAGCTTGAGGAAAAGGATCAGGTCAAGAACGAGTACGTGCTGCGCGTGACCCACGACATCAAGGGACACCTGGCGGCCATCGAGAACTGTCTCGATGTCGTCGCCAACGGAATGCTCGGGCCGCTCAATGAGAGGCAGCAGGACTTCGTGGGCCGGGCCCACCGCCGGACCGTCAAGTGCATGGACTTCATCATGGCCCTGCTGCGGCTGACCCGCATGAAGCTCAGCGGCCGCCTGGACGTGGAACGGTTTTCCCTGCGCCGCTGTGCGCTCAGCTCGCTGGCCTCCGTGCAGAACCGGGCCCGCGAAAAGGCCATCACCCTGCAGCACCGGATCGATCCGGCCGTGGATGAGGTGCTGGGCGAGGCGGTGCTCATCGAGGAGACCCTGACCAACATGCTCTTCAACGCCGTCAAGTACACGCCCAACGGCGGCCGGGTGGGCATGGAAATCAAGCAGAATGGCAGCTTCGTCCATGTCCAGATCACCGATACAGGTATCGGCATTCCCGAAACCGCGCTGCCGCACATTTTCCAGGAGTTCTATCGGGCCGAGAACGCCCGGGCCCTCGAGCGGGATGGGACCGGCCTGGGACTGGCGTTCGCCAAGCAGGTGGTGGAGCGCCACGGCGGCCGCATCCGGGCCGAGAACAACCCCGGCGGCGGCAGCACCTTTACCTTCACGCTGCCGAGCGGAACGTGATTTACAGTCTACCATTTACGAATTACGATTTACGACGGCACGCACAGCGCCGGCTTGCCGCCTTGGCTCACCCGAGGGACGCGCTCTTGCCCTGGATGAGCGGGGGCCAATGACAAATCATAAATCATAAATCATAAATCATAAACAGTAGATTCCCATGGGTTCCGGCGGACTGCTGCTGAAAGCCTATTACGAACAGCTCCATGAATGGATGCAGACGGACCGCGCGCGACTTCTGGCCCGCTTGGGCGAGTTGCTGTCGGAGGAGGTGGCGCGACAGGGCTTCCCCGATATGGATGCCTCTCGGCTGGACGCCTATCGCGAGGCGTGCGTCGCGTTCCTGGACGAGCGACTGGAAAGCTACAATCCCCTCGGGATTCAGTACACCTTCGACCGGGTCTCGTCGGCCGGGGCGGCGGAACTGGAGTTTCAGCTCAACTGGTACAACAGCCGTCCGGAATTCGCCGCCCTTGTCGCGGCCGCCCGCTCACTGGCCGGCGCCGGCGTCCCGGACGAGGAACTGCCCGATCTGGCCGAGGCGTTGATCCGCCAGGTCGGCGCCTATCCCGACCGTAGCATCATCGAAGCCTACACGGCGGAGCCGGCCCTCCCCAAACTGCCGGACTACATCGTCGCCTGCGCCATAGAAGAAATCGTGTGCGGGCGGGACTCCCGGGAACAATGACGCGGCCCTTTGGCCGGCATGGGGGCGGGGAATCCATCTGGGGCGTCCGCGATTGCGTTTGACCCGGGCGGACCCGCCGCCTAGAATCAGAGCGGCCCGGGCGGTTCCACGAACCGCGGTAGGCGCGACGATGCAAGGGTGAGCCAACTCCCGACAGTCACAAAGGAAGAAGGAGAGTCCCGCATGTTGAACACGATGCTCGTCCGGCCGGGGTACCCGAGATGCTCGGCCAGGATCTGTCTGGCCTCGATGGTGTTGCTGATGCTGCTGGGCCCGGCGACTGCGATGACGGCCCAGCCGGCGGCGGACGCCAGGCCTGTCGGTCTCAAGGTCTCGGAGAACAGACGCTTTCTGGTTCATACGGACGGGACGCCGTTTTTCTATCTTGGGGACACCGCTTGGGAGCTGTACCACCGGCTCAACCGTCCGGAGGCCGACCAGTACCTCGAGAACCGGGCGAAGAACGGGTACACCGTGATTCAGGCCGTCGTGGTGGCGGAGTTGGACGGCCTCAGAACGCCCAACGCCTATGGGCACACGCCATTTCACGACATGGACAGCCACCGTCCCAACGAAGACTACTTCGCCCATGTGGATTACATCGTGAACAAAGCGGCGTCGCTTGGCCTATATGTCGGCATGTTGCCGTCCTGGGGACGCTGGGTGGGCGGCGCCGACGCGGACCGGCCGGACAGTGACTTCTTCAACGCCGGAAACGCCGCCGACTATGGGCGCTTTCTGGCCCGCCGGTACGCGGATAAGCCCATCATCTGGGTTCTGGGCGGCGACCGCCTGGCGGATACCACCGCGGCGGTATGGGGAGAGATGGCCCGCGGCATCCGCGAAGTCGTGGGCAACCGCCAACTGATCACGTTCCACCCCCGCGGGGGCCGGAGCTCTTCCCAGTGGTTCCATGGGGCCGACTGGCTGGATTTCCACATGCTGCAAAGCGGCCACAGCGCCCAGAGCACCAACTACGTCCCGGTCGAGCGCGACTACGCCCTGGAGCCGCCGAAGCCGACGTTCGATGGCGAGCCTGCCTACGAGTATCCGCCCGACGCCATGCCCGCGAAGCGGCCGGTCGGCGCTTTGCAGGTGCGGCGCAACGCGTACTGGGCGGTCTTCGCCGGCGCCCACGGCCACACCTACGGCACGCATCCGATCTGGCAGATGTACGACGAGGGCCGCAAGCCCCTGTGGGATGTCGTCACGCCCTGGCACCAGGCCCTCGATATCCCCGGCGCGACCCAGTTGGTCCACCTCAAACGCCTGATGCTGAACCGTCCCTACCTCACGCGGATCCCCGATCAGAGCGTGATCCTCTCGGAGTCGCCCAAGGGCGTCGATCGCATCGGGGTGACCCGCGACGGCCGGCCGGGACAGGATGACGCGACGTACATCCTGGCGTACTTCCCGCGCCACCACCGGGTGACGCTGAACACCGGACGGGTCGCCGCCGCGCGCCTGTGCGGCTGGTGGTACAACCCCCGCACCGGCGCGGCCACCCGGATCGGCGAGATGGCCAACGGCAGGAAGATGGACTTCGCGCCGCCGACCGACGTCGAAGGCGAGGACTGGGTGCTGGTGCTCGATGACGCCGGGAAAAAGTACCCCGGCCCCCGGTCCGGCAAATAAGCAGGCGTGCCGAACCGTCTTT
>VGYL01000674.1 GCA_016872975.1 Planctomycetota bacterium | reverse complement strand
TAGACCTGGACCGTGTTGCCGCTGCTGTTGGTCAGGGCCACGACGCTGCCGAGGGCGTCGAAGTGATAGTAGTACGTGCCGGCGTAGGTGCCGGAAGACTCGATCATGCAGATCGGCTCATCGACGCAGGGGCCGTAGAGGTATTTGCGTTTGAGATTGCCGCCGGCGTCGTATTCGGCGAGACAGTGGTCGCCGTCGTAGACGTATTGGAGGATCGTGCGGCCGTCGTATTTCTTCTCGATCCGCCGGCCGAAGGCGTCGTAGACGTAGGTGAGCGTGCTCCAGGAGTTCGGGTCGGGCTCCGCGGGCACAGGCCCGGTCCACTGGACGCAGTCCACCCAAGCGGCGTCGTAGTCGCTGCCGGAGCCCCCGGTGCCGCTCTTGGTGTAGCACCATTTGAGCGTGTGCAGGCCCGCGCCGCTGACCGTGAAGGTCTTCTGGGCCCAAGTCATCTGCTCGCCGGTGATCGCGTCCTGCAACTGGCCGTCGATATAGAACTCCAGCCCCTCATAGTAATCTGTAGGGTGTGCTGTGCACACCACGATCTGCACCGAGCGGTGGGCACAGCCCACCCTACACGGGGTGTCGGTCGCCAGGCAGGCGAGCTCGGCCGGGTAATTCACGTCCGGGATCGGAAGGTTGCCGCGCTTCGCTCGGCCTGACATGTTTGGGATTGGCGACATTCGAATCTGTTGGCCTCTCCGCGTTCGCGGTGTCGGATCTCGTGCTTCGCATGTCCGGCACGTGCCTCCGGCTCCCGCTGTGACTTCCGTTCGGAGTCCCGCCTTCAGGCGGAAATGACCCGTCCCACCCGCGTCAACGCGGTACTCCCAACTCCGATTGCCCACGTCGTACGTACAACTGTACCTATGTTGACCGGTATTGGTCTGATTGTCAAGCGTTAAAGGCCGGGCAATGGGGGGGTGTAGGGTGGGGCTTGCCCCACCAGGAACCCGAATCCCAGGAAAACGGTGGGGCAAGCCCCACCCTACACATTGCCGAACTTGCTCGTCAAAACTCATCAGGCGGGTCAGGATCGCGCCGCGGCTCAAGACCAGGCAAGCATGGCAAACCGGACTGTTCCGGTCCGCGTGAACGCGGAACTCCGAACCGTCTCGTCGCCGAACAGGCAATTGCCCGAACGATTTCAGTTTGTTTGGCCTGCGCGCCGATACATCTTCTGGCGACGGAAAAGGGGACATTCTACTTTTTCACCCACGGACCGACGCGCAGAACAGAGGCGGGCGGGAAAAGTAGAATGTCCCCTTTTCCCGTCGTGTGTACATGGGTGTCAACCTTTCCAGGGAAGGGGCGTGTTATGCAGGGACCATCGCGCCGGTCAGTCATTTTTACGGTCATCTTCGCGACCATCAATATTGCCGGCCTGGTGTGGATTCACCACGGCGTGACCCGGGCTCCGCGGGCGACGGTCCGCGTGCTGGCGGCCTCGTGGCTGCCGGACGCCGACAGCCCGGACAAGCTGCGCCTGGTCTTCGACCGGGACCTGGTGGGCGCCGGTGCGGTGGGGCGGGTCGAGAAGGCGGCGGTCTTTCAACTGGCGCCCGCGTGCCCGGGCCGGTGGACCTGGTCCGCGCCCGACCAGCTTGAATACCTCCTGGACAAGCCTCTGCCCGCGGGCCGGATGGTCAAGCTGGCCGCGACCGCACAACTCAAGGCGGTCACCGGACGGACCCTGGAGGGCCCGCGCGAGTTCCGGTTGGCGGCCCGTCCGTTGCGCTGGGTGTCGTGCGACGTGACGGCGGCCGACAACCACGACCTGACGCTGCGCGTAACGTTCAATCAGCCGGTCGAGCCGGGCGAGTTCCTGCGCCACGCGACCTTTTGCGACGCCAAGACCGGGGTGCGGCTCCCGGAGCCGACAGCGCTGATCTTCGCCCCGCAGAGCGATATGGTGATTCGTCTGCCCCGGCCGGCATCGAACCGGTTCCGGATGGTCATCGACGAGCACCTGGTGGGCTACGGCGGCGACGCGGGGCTGGACAGCCCGGTGCGGCTTGAGCGGACCGTGGCCCGGGGCTTCGGCTTGCTGCATGCGTACGTGGAGCGGCCGGACCTGGAAGAGACCGTGGCCGTGCAGCTTTACTTCTCCCAGGAACTCAAGGGCGAGCAGCAGGCGCCGCGTCTGGTCGTCGAGCCCGCGGTGGAGGATCTCCAGGTGCACCTGGCCGATCGATCCCTCGTCGCCATGGGCCGGTTCCAGGCGGGCGCCCGCTATACGATCCGGGTCCCGGACACCCTGCTCGCGCAGGACGGCCGGACGCTGGGCGAGGGGATGCCGGGCGAAGGGGTGTCGGTCACCGTGCAGGTCCGCGACTACGAGCCGCGGCTGCGGTTCGAGCAGAGCCGGGGAATCCTGTCGCCCTGGGGCCGGCTCCAGCTCGATGCCAAGGGCGTCAACCTCGAGCAGGTGGCGGTGCAGGCCTGGCGGGTCCATGCGAACAATCTCGTGCCCCATCTCCACTGGACCGAGCAGGACGAGACGTCGCGCTCGGTGGCGGACAAGACCATCGCCATGAAGCTGCCGCACAATCAGCCGGGCAAGCTGGTCCTGGACCTTTCGGATCTGCTGCCGCGGCCGCTGGGGATCTACCGCGTCGAGGCCTCGTCCGCGGACCACCGCTGGACGCGGGACGCGACCATCGTCACGATCACGGACCTGGCCATCACCGCCAAGCGCCACCGCGACGGGTATCTGGTCTGGGTGACCTCGCTGCGGACCGCCGAGCCGGTGGCGGATGTCGTGGTCAACGGCCTGACCTACAACAACCAGAAGGTGGCGACCGTGAAGACCGATGCGGCGGGCCTGGCCCGGTTGCAGTTTGCCGGCCGGCATCCGGACGGCGAAATCTGGGTCATCACCGCCTCCCGCGACGCAGACCTGAGCTACCTGCTGCCGGACGAGAATCAGTGGGTGCTCGACGACGCCGAGCCGCGGGGCCGGTCCTACGGGAATCATTACGAGACCATGCTCTACACGGACCGCGGGGTCTATCGGCCCGGCGAGACGATCCATCTGACCGGCGTCATCCGCGACATGGAGGGAGCGGTCCCGTCGGGTTTCCCGCTGGCGGTGAAGGTGCACCGGCCCGACGGCCGCCGCGTGGCCGAGCTGAAGATCGAGCGCCGCGCGGGCGACCAGGGGATGTTCCATACGAGCTTCACGCCCTCGGGTGAGGCCCAGACCGGACCCTATGGATTCCAGGTCACCTTGCCGGGCTCGGAAGAGCTATTGGGCGCCGCGACCGCTTTGGTGGAGGCGTTCGTGCCCGTCCGGATGGAGGTGACGGCGGCGCCTGCCCACGAGCGGTTCGGCCCGAACACGCCGGCCGTCGTTCAGGTGAGCGGCCGATATCTCTGGGACCAGCCGGCCGCCGATCTGCCGGTGAAGCTGGAAGGCACGTTGCGGCGGATCGCCTTCACGTCCAAGACTCAGCCGGACTTTCAGTTCGGCTGGGATCGGCGCGAGGCCCCGATTCCGCTGCCGGCGGTCGAAGGTCAACTGGACGGGCAGGGCGGGGGCGAGATCCAGGTGCAACAGCCCGAGAATCTCCCCGCGGGCCTGTACCGGATGCAGGTTTCTGCTACGGTGACCGAGCCGGGCGGGCGGTCGGTCTCCGCCAATACCGCGGCGGCTCTGGACCTGCTGGACTTGCACATCGGGCTGCGGCCGCCCCAGGGACGCGTGATTGCCGCGGGCGAGACCGTGGCGGTTGACTGGGTCCGCGTGACCGGCCAGGATGGGCCCGCGAACCCCGGGGAGATGAAGGTCCAATTGCTGCGGGTTCACTACGACACCGTCCTCAAACGCATCGACGATCGGCATGTCTGGCACTCTGTCGAGAGGACACAGCCTGTCGGGGCCGAGAGAGCTATCGCGGCGACGGATGTCCGAGGCGTGGTGGAGATCGTCTGTCCGGACGCGGGCACGTATCGCCTGGTCGTCACCGATGCGCCCGGCGGCGGCTCCACCTGCCTGGAGTTCTACGCCTCGCGCGGGGACGACGGCCCTCAGAGCCTGCCGATGAACCAGCCCCAGCGCGTGGAGATCGTCACCGACAAGACGAAGTACCAGCCGGGCGAGACCGCCAAGGTCCTGCTCCGCAGTGCTGTCCCGGGCACCGTGCTCCTGACGGTCGAAACGGACCGCGTGCTCGCCCAGCATACGGCGCAGATTGCCGACAACACCTGCGCGCTGGAGGTCCCGTTGCCCCGGGAGTTGCGCGGCAGCGTCTTTCTCACCGCCACCGTCGTGCGACCGGTCGATCCGGACCGGGAAAGCTGGCTGCCGCAT
>VGYL01000673.1 GCA_016872975.1 Planctomycetota bacterium | reverse complement strand
ACATCCGGAGGAACTTCCAAGCACGAATTTCCAAATCTCAAACAAATCCAAAACAGAAGAAGATCCCAAATTCAAAACGGGTCCGCCATGCGGCGCCGTCTCTGCCAGCCGGCAGGCGTTTTGAGCCTTGGAATTTTGGATTTTGAATTTGTTTGAGATTTGGAATTTGGAATTTGGTGCTTCCGCCCCGGGCGGATTTGGTGCTTGGAACTTCCTTCGTGTGTGGGGCTTCACACGGAGTGCATGCGGGCGGCCGATGTGCTATAATGGCGTTGGCTGTTGAAATGAGGTGAACCATGAAGGCACAAGTTCTGAAAGGGACCAAGCAGGAAATCGCCGAAGCGATCGTGCGGATCGACGGCGAAATTCGCGAAGCGATCGTCCTTGTCGAAGATGCGCCGCGGCCCAGCGAATACCAGCCTGGGGAGGACATCTTCGCGGAGATGGAGCCGTTCACGGTGAGAGCAGGCGATGTCGACGATTCGCGTGAGGCAATCTATACGCGGCAGGAGGGCGAGTGATCCTGCTGGACACCAACCTGCTCACACGCATGACCGACTCGGCGAATCCGCAGTGTGCGGTAGCCCGGCGGGCCGTTCATGCTCTTCTCAGAAACAGGGAACAGGTCGCTCTCGTTCCGCAGAATCTCTATGAATTCTGGGCCGTGGCTACGCGCAAGCCCGGCGCGCCTCCGGCCGGGCAGAACGGGCTTGGGATGACGCCCTCGCAGGCCAGCCAATGGCTTCAGTTCTTCCAGCGACGATTCGTCTTCTTGCATGATCCAGAGGAACTGCTCGCCCACTGGCACGCCTTGGTCACGACGCTGGGAATCAGGGGCCTCAGGTCGCATGACGCCCGACGGGTCGCCGCCATGCAAAGCCATGGGATCACTCGGCTTCTCACTTTCAACGTAGGCAATTTCAAGGGCTTTGCGATTACGCTGATTGCCCCCGCGTCCTTGTGAGTGGAAATCGGCGTCGGCCCTGGACTTGCTTATCTGCGAGTTCAGATTCATGTGAGGAGTGCAGACGATGAGAATCATTGGACTCACGATTTCCCTATGTGCTGCTTCTATGACGGTGGCGGAGGCGCCGTATCCGCCGAGTCCGGTCATCGCCGATATGGTGCTCGACTGGTCGACCCACCGGCGCGAGGCGCTTGGCAGCGATAACTGGCAACTGACTTGGGCGGACGACGACCATCAGTACGGCGCCTGGGGCGACGGCGGGGGCTTCGGCGGGACCAACAGTGACGGCCGGGTCGGCCTGGGCTTCGGCCGGGTCGAGGGTGATTGGGATAATTACCGAGGTTCCAACGTCTGGGGTGGCAAGGACCCTGAGAACCCCGCCCAGTTCGAGGGCAAGAGCTGGGGCACGATCTGCCTCGACAATGTTCTCTACTCCTGGGTGATCCCGGATGTGCCGGATACCGGCGGCGCCCGCGACCACTACCGCTACATCCAGTGGGCCTGGTCCACGGACTACGCCGCCCATTGGACGAAGGCGGACTGGCGCTGGTGGCGGGAGGACAACCTGATCATCCCCACGTTCGTCGTCAACGGCAAGAACAACGCCGGCGCCCGGGATGACTACGTGTATTCGTATTTCATCCGGCCCCAGAATCCGAACGTCACGCACGCTTCTTTCGGCCTGAAGGTGCACCAGCCCGGGGCGTTGTTTCTGGCCCGCGTGCCCAAGGACCGCATCTTCGTCGGCCGCGACGCCTACGAGTGGTTCACCGGCCTCAGCGCCGGCCAGCCGACCTGGGGCCCGCTCGCCGACAAGAAGCCCGTCTTCGAGAATCCCGAAGGCACGGGCTGGTGCGTCAGCGTGATCTACAATCCGGGCCTGCAACGCTACCTGCTCGCGACGGAGCACACCATTTCGCACGCCGGCGTGATGTCGTTGTTCGACGCCCCCGAGCCCTGGGGCCCGTGGACGACCGTCCAATATTGGACCGAAAGTGACCGCTTCGGCCGGACCCGGCCCGGCAGCACCCTGGACTGGGCGGACAATGTCTTCTTCTTCTCGTTCGCCCCGAAGTGGTTCAGCGAGGACGGCCGCACCTTCACGCTCGTCTTCACCGGCAGCGGCAGCGGCAAGAACAACGATTCCCTGAATACCGTCCGCGGGACCTTCCAGTTGCGAAGCCCGCCATAAGACCGTAGCATGGGCGTCCCGCCCATGAGTCAGTTTCGTAGCATGGGCGTCCCGCCCATGAATCAGGTTCGTAGCATGGGCGTCCCGCCCATGAGCCAGTTTCGTAGCATGGGCGTCCCGCCCATGAATCAGGTTCGTAGCATGGGCGTCCCGCCCATGAGCCAGTTTCGTAGCATGGGCGTCCCGCCCATGAGCCAGTTTCGTAGCATGGGCATCCTGCCCATGAGCCAGTCTCGTAGCATGGGCATCTTGCCCATGAGTCGCAGGGTCATCCTGGCCCTGCCTGCGCGGGCAAGAGGCCCGGCGCACAGAGGGCTGGAACGCCCCATCCAGGGGACTCGGCTCTTGTGCCATCGGCGCCGATTGTCGTCGGCCAAGTTATTGTCGATCAGGAGCTTCTTATGTCTCATTTGAACCGTCGCGATTTTCTGAAGTGGTCCGCCCTCAGTACGGCGGGCCTGCTATTGCCCGAGGCGCTCCAAGCCGCGTCCCGCTCCCGCCTCAACGTCCTGTTCATCGCGGTGGACGACCTGCGGCCGGAGCTGGGCTGCTACGGCCATCCTGTGGTCAAGTCGCCCCATATCGACCGGCTCGCCCGCGCCGGCACAGTCTTCAATCGGGCCTACTGCCAGCAGGCGGTGTGCAACCCGTCTCGGGCCTCGCTGATGACCGGCCTGCGGCCCGACACGCTCGGGGTCTACGACCTGCCGACGCACTTCCGCGACCGCAAGCCCGACGCGGTCACCATCGCCCAGCATTTCAAGAACCATGGCTACTACACCGAGGGTATCGGCAAGATCTTCCATACCGGCCACGGCAATCGCGACGACAAGCTCTCCTGGAGCGTGATGCGCAACCACCCGCGGGCCCCGCGTTTCGGGCCCGAAGGCCAGCGGATCATCGCGCAACAGAAGGCCGAGTTCAAGCAGGCCGGCAAAGACGCCGGCCGCGCCCGCGGCCTGCCCTGGGAGGCCCCGGACGTGGACGACGATGCCCTGTCCGACGGCTCCATCGCCGCCGGGGCGATCGGCATCCTGCGCGAGGTCAAGGACAAGCCCTTCTTCCTCGCCGTGGGCTTCCTCAACCCGCATCTGCCCTTCGTCGCCCCGAAGAAGTACTGGGACCTCTACTCCGACAAGGACATCCGCTTGGCGGACAATCCGTATTTCCCGAAGAACGCCCCGTCCTACGCCACGCACGATTCCGGCGAGCTGCGGGCCTACTGGGGCATCCCGCCCAAAGGCCCGGTCAGCGACGAACAGGCCCGCAACCTGATCCACGGCTACTGGGCTGCTGTCAGCTACATGGATGCCTGCGTGGGCCGCCTGTTCGACGAGCTGGACCGCCTCCAGCTCCGCGACCGGACGGTGGTCATCCTCTGGGGCGACCACGGCTGGTTCCTCGGCGAGCACGGCATGTGGTGCAAGCACGCCAACTACGAGAACGCCGCCCGCGCCCCGCTGATCATCTCCGTCCCCGGCCAGCAGCGTCCGGGCGCCAAAAGCGACGCCCTGGTCGAGTTCGTGGACATCTTCCCGTCCCTGGCCGACCTCTGCGGCCTGCCCCAGCCGCCGGGCCTGGACGGCCTGAGCTTCCGCCCGCTGCTCGACGCCCCGGACCGACCCTGGAAGAAGGCCGCCTTCAACCTCTACCCGCGCAACATCCCCGGCCAGGGCAACGGCATGGGCCGCAGCATCCGCACCGACCGCTACCGCCTCGTCGAGTGGACCGTCCCGGGCAAGGACTTCCGCGAATACGAGCTCTACGACCACGCGACCGACCCGGCCGAGAACGTCAACCTCGCCCAGCTTCCGGAGCACCAAAAGCTCGTCCAGGGCCTGGCCGCCCGCCTCCACGCCGGCTGGCAGGCCGCCTTGCCCTGAACCGGAGCGTCCGATGGCCCCGGCTCGGAGTTCCGCCCGGTGAGCTTTGACGAACAGAATCGGCAACCTGTAGGGTGGGGCTTGCCCCACCAGTTCGGCGGGTTTCCGTTCGGAGTACCGCCTTCAGGCGGGTAGACAACAGTGGTAGATTGCCGCGCTCGGCGAGCCTCGCTCGCAATGACATAGGCCGCCCCAGTATGTCATTGCGAGGAGCTTCAGCGACGAAGCAACCTCCGCCCTGTGGTCTCAGGACTTGCGAAATGCGGTACTACCGTCGAT
>VGYL01000672.1 GCA_016872975.1 Planctomycetota bacterium | reverse complement strand
CAGGCAACGTGTGGTTGTAGGGTGGGGCTTGCCCCACCGGGAAGCCGGACCCAAGGAAAGCGGTGGGGCAAGCCCCACCCTACACAGTACCGAACTTGCTCATCAAAACTCATAAGGCGGAACTCCGAACGCGCGTCACCGAGGTGGTGAGGCACATGCAATCGCCCTGCATGCCCGGCGTCTTGGCCCTTGCGATTCCGGCGAATGGCGGTATCGTGGAACGCTTTGGTGTCGCGGGCAAGATGGCCGCGGCACCGCCGACGTCCGGGCCGCGGGCCCGCGCCGGGCGGATGGCAGAAAGGATGGATTATGGACGGAAAGTTGACCGCGAAGATGCTGTCGTTTCGCTGGCTGCTCTTTGCGATTCTGGCCCTGGCCTATTGCTTCGTGTACTTCCATCGCATGTCGCTGTCGGTGGTCGCCACGGACCTGGCGCGGGACTTCGGGGCAACCGCCAGCGCCATCGGGATTCTGGGCTCGATCTACTTCTACTGCTACGCGGCGATGCAGTTTCCCGCCGGCCTGCTGGCCGACTCGGTCGGGCCGCGCCGGACGGTGACCTTCTCGCTGCTGCTGGCGGCGGCGGGCGGCCTGTTGTTCGGGCTGGCCCCGGGCCTCAAGGTGGCGATGGTCGCCCGCGCCATGGTCGGGCTGGGGGTCTCGATGGTGTTCATCCCCACCATGAAGATCCTCGCCCAGTGGTTCCGGGCGCGGGAGTTCGCGTTCATGTCGGGCATGATGCAAGCCGCCGGCGGCGTGGGCATCCTCGTGGCCACGTCGTTTCTGGGCTGGCTGGCGACCCGGGCCGGCTGGCGGGCCTCCTTCGGGATCGTGGCCGGGTGTACGCTGGCGATCGTGCTGGCGGCCTGGCGGATCGTGCGGGACCGCCCCGCCGACCGCGGCTGGCCCTCCCTCGCCGAGATCGACCACCAGGAGAACCCCACCGCGGAGCCGTCCCACCCGATCGGTCTGTGGCACGGCGTGCGAACGGTGGTGCGCGAGCGTTATTTCTGGCCGGTCGCCGTGTGGTTCTTCCTGGACTGCGGCATCTTCTTCGGCTTCGGCATGCTCTGGAGCGGACCCTATCTGGAGCACGCCTACGGGATGAGCAAGGGCCAGGCCGGGGCGATCCTGGGCATGCTGGCCTGGGGCATGGTCCTGGGCGGTCCGATCCTGGGCCTGCTGTCGCAACGGGTGCTCAGGAGCCGCAAGCGAACCTTCATACTGTGCATGGGCGCTCTGGTGATCTTGCTGTTGGCGGTGACGCTCTATCCCACGGGCCTGTCCCGCGCGACTCTGGCGGCGTGGTTCTTTCTGTTCTCGGTCTGCTCCTCCGCGATCGTGATCATGGGCTTCACAACGACCAAGGAGCTCTTCCCGGTCCAGATCGCCGGCACCTCGGTCGGCATGGTCAATTTCTTCCCGTTCTTCGGCGGCGCGGTGTTCATGCCTCTGCTGGGCCGGGTCCTCGACCTGTACGGCAGGAGCGACGCCGGCCAATACCCCATCGAGGCATATCGCGCGGTCCTGCTGGTCCTGCTGGTCGCCTCCGCGGTCTCCCTCGCGAGTACATTCCTGATGAAAGAGACCTACCGCCGGTAACCGCGCGCCGGCAGAAGCCGGGGCAATCGCATGTGCGCCACCGGCTGGATGAGGGAAGTTCGGAGTTCCGCCTTATGAGTTTTGACGAACAAGATCGGTAATCAGAACGCGGCGACGGGCGCTCTTCGTAGGGCGAGCGTCCCCGCTCGCCGAAGACGTCGTGCGAGGACGCACGACCTACGCGGAGAGCGATTCGCGCGGCCATTACCGAAGTTGTAGGGTGGGGCTTGCCCCACCGGGAAGCCGGACCCAAGGAAAGCGGTGGGGCAAGCCCCACCCTACACATTACCGAACTTGCTCGTCAAAACTCATAAAGCGGAACTCCAAACGCCGCGTAAACGGAGTACTCCCAATGCCAAGTCCATACTCCCGTTCAATTGCCTTGCGGCAGAAGCTTGCACCCCGGCCCTCGGCATGGGAAACTGAGGTCTCGGGTATCCATGGACCGCGGACCTCACGGTTCCACGCATCTCGGCAGGGTAGAGCCGACCGGGTGGCATCGCCAGGGCCTCCGGCCTTGACGATGGTCGTGTCGCGGGCGCGAGCGCCTTCGATACACGCGGGCCAGACGCCCGCGACACAAACCATCGTCAAAGGCAGAGCCTTTGGCGATGCCACCCCTCGCGACAAGGCTGAGATGGGCAGAACAATGAGGCCGCGGACACAGTTCAATCGCTGTGAGTACGGAGTGATGGCAATGAAGTCAAACGGGACACGCCGGGTGTGCCAGGTGCACCTGCTGCTTCTGCTGTTCGCCACGATCGGGTGGCCGCGGGCATCCGCCGCCGCAGTGTCCGAGAGCGAGCCGGCCGCGGCGCTGGTTCGCTACCTGATCGTCGTCACCGGCGGCGAGCTTCTGGCCGGCGATTACGCGGACGGCCACACGGTATTCCTCACCCGAACCTTGCGGCCGCTGGGCCTCGAGTGCGTCGGCTCCCTGATTGTGGACGACCGGCACGCGGAGATCCAGGAGGCCCTGCGCTTCGCCGCCGGCCGGGCGTCGCTGATCCTCATCACCGGCGGTCTGGGCCCGACGGACAACGACATCACCCGCGAGGCCCTGCGGGACTTCACCGGGATTGCCCTGCAGGAGCACCCGGACGTTCTCGCCGCGATGGCCAGGCGATTCAGTACGCCTATCGACCAACTCCGTGCCAACCTGCGGCGGCAGAGCCAGACGCCGGTGCAAGGGACTTACCTGAAGAACTCCGCCGGCACCGCGGTCGGCCTGGTCTTCGAGACGCCGCAGCGCGTGATCGTCGCCTTGCCGGGACCGCCGCGTGAATTGCAGCCGATGGTCCAGGAGGAACTGATCCCGTACCTGAGCCGGCGGTTCGGCACGCGGCCGCCCGGGGCCGCGATCACACTGCGTTTCGTCGGATTGGGCCAGTCCCAGATCGATCAGACCCTCAAGGAGCACGTGCCGCTGCCGCCCGAGGTCATCACGTCCTCGCAATTCGAGGGCAACCGGGTGGACTTCACGTTCACCCTCCCGCGGGACACGCCCGCGGACCGGGCCCAGTTGCAGGAGCTCAAGACCAAGGTCCTCCGGCATCTGGGCGACAATACCTATGCCGAGGATGGGACAACGTCGCTGGAGGATTGCGTCGTGAAGCTGCTGGCCGCGCGGGGCGAGACGCTCGCCCTGGCCGAGATCGGCAGCGGCGGCGCCCTGGCCGCCGCCCTCACCGGGGCCAGGGAAGCCCAAGGGGCCCTCGCGGGGGCCCATGTGGCTCCCACGCCGGAGAGGATGCGTCACCTGCTCAGCCTCCCGGAACAGCCTCCGAACGGCGATACGGCCTCCATACCGCTGACGCAACAGTTCGCCCGCGCGGCCGCTGAAGAAGCAGCCAGCCAATGGGCCGTCGCCATTGGCGAGATCCGCCCCGCCAGCGGGGGCTCGTCCCTGGAGGTCGCGTGGCGACGGCCCGACGGTCGCGTGGAGAGCCGTTCCGTCCGGGCCCAGGTCTCGGACGCCTCCGGGCGGGCACGATTGATCACCGAGGTGCTGGACCAGTTGCGGCGCAGACTCAGGCAAGGAGCCCCCGATGCCTCATGACGTGCAGGTCCGCATCGGCGAGCCCGGGGATATCGAGATCATCGCCGAGCTCAACACCGCCATGGCCTGGGAAACCGAAGAGCGGCGACTCGACCCCTCCATCATCCGTCGTGGCATCCGGGCGGTCATGGAGGACTCGGACCACGGCTTCTACGTCGTGGCCGAATCCGGAGGTGAAGTCGTCGGCTGCCTGCTGATCACATTCGAGTGGAGCGACTGGCGCAGTGCCCGGTTCTGGTGGATTCAGAGTCTCTACGTGCGGCCGGCGCACCGCCGTCACGGGGTCTTCAAGCACCTGTATGACTTCGTCAGGGAACAGGCCCTGCAGCATCCGGAGGTCTGTGGCCTGCGCCTGTACGTCGAACAGTCGAACCGCGTGGCCCAGCGGGCCTACGACCAGATCGGCATGACCCCGACGACGTACCGGATGTACGAACAATCGCTCCGGTGCACGCCCGGAACGGGAAATCTCAAATCCCAAATTCCAAATTCCAAACAAATTCAAAATCCAAAGCACCAATGACCGAAACGCCTCTGCCGGCGGAGCCTCGTCCCCGTCATTGCGAGTCGTTGAGCCGCTGCGCGGCCGGCGTCACAAGAGATCCCTGGTATCGGCTTCCGGTGCCACGCACAAGCCCTGCTTGAGCGTGCTCTCTGTTGG
>VGYL01000671.1 GCA_016872975.1 Planctomycetota bacterium | reverse complement strand
GGGCCAGGGCCGCGCCAGGCCCACCCGCCGGTGATGCCCGTGTTCGCCTCGGATGAATGACAATGAGATGGGATGCGATCGCGACAAGGTGGATGAACTGACTCTCGCACTCCCCTACCTGGTAATGCGGAATCGGCAGGAGGGGTGCGGCGCGCGTGCGTGGAAGGGGTTCGAGTGGGATACGATGAATCGACTCCACGCGAAGGGATGGATTAGCGATCCGAGGCAGAAGGCCAAGTCAATCCAGGTGACCGAAGAAGCGACGAGGAAGGCGGAGGAAGCCTCTCGGAAGCACTTCGGCCGGGAAGAGGAATGACGAGGGCGAACAACGGCATTCACCGGACGGCCGGCACTGGCACGTCCCTGGCGGGGACGCTGGTGGCCTTGCCGCAGCTCTGCAGGGCCAGGGCCGCGCCAGGCCCACCCGCCGGTGATGCCCGTGTTCGCCTCGGATGAATGACAATGAGATGGGATGCGATCGCGACAAGGTGGATGAACTGACTCTCGCACTCCCCTACCTGGTAATGAGGAATCGGCAGGAGGGCTGCGGGGCCCGTGCGTGGAAGGGGTTCGGGTGGGACACGATGAATCGACTCCACGCGAAGGGATGGATTAGCGATCCGAGGCAGAAGGCCAAGCCAATCCAGGTGACCGAAGAAGCGACGAGGAAGGCGGAGGAAGCCTCTCGGAAGCACTTCGGCCGGGAAGATGAATGACGAGGGCGAACAACGGCATTCACCGGACGGCCGGCACTGGCACGTCCCTGGCGGGGACGCTGGTGGCCTTGCCGCAGCTCTGCAGGGCCAGGGCCGCGCCAGGCCCACCCGCCGGTGATGCCCGTGTTCGGTGTTCGAACCGGGCCTGTCGCCCCCCTTCCGACTGGCTGGAGAAACGGGTTGACCGGTAGCCCTGGGAGGGCTACCATTCAATTGTGACTTGGCAAACAGTCATAGCCGACCGGGCACGTCGGCAGCTTCGGCGGGCTCCCGGTCACATTGTGGTCAAGCTTATGGCCTGGATCGATGCCGTCGAGGAGGACGGGCTGGAGGCGACTCGACGTGTGCCCGGCTTCCACGATGAACCCCTGAAAGGAAACCGACAGGGCCAACGATCCATACGACTCAGCCGGCAGTGGCGAGCGATCTACGAGATTCGTTCGGGAGGCGGCATCCAGCTCGTCTCGGTTGAAGAGGTGACCCCCCATGTCTACTAAGAGAAGGGTTTCACGCCCCAAGCGCGGAACACCGGAAGCGATGACCTTCCTGGAAGAGCTGAGTGGCGGCCCACTCACGCTCGCCAAGCTACTTCGATCCATTCGCGAAGGTGAGGCAATAACGCAGGCTGCCTTCGCCGAAACGCTCGGTATCTCGAAGCAGCATCTTTCTCACATCGAGAATGGTCGAAAGACCGTCAGTCCCGAGCGGGCTGCACGATGGGCTTCGCTCCTGGGCTACGCGGAGTCCCAGTTCCTGCGCCTTGCTCTGCAAGATGAGCTTCGACGGGCCGGGCTTCGCTACACCGTGACCGTTGACGTCGCATGACTACGACACCGAACAAGCGCATGCACTTGGTGGTCGCCGCTGCGCGGCGCCCACAAGTGATGCGCGGCGTTCGGTTGAAACGCAAATGAGCCCAAACACAAAGGAGAACACATGGACAACACAGACACTACAACAGCGGTAACCCCGAAATTATGGAATCCCAATGCAGCGGCCAATTGGTCACTGTTATTCACGCCGATACTCGGAGCTTGGCTCCATGCAGAGAACTGGAAGGAACTCGGGCAACACGATAGAGCCAAGAAATCAATGATATGGGTGTATGTTGGTTTCGTCTTTCTACTTGTAGTTCTGTTTCTACCTGACAATGTAGGATACATTCCAGGACCGGCATTCATCCTCGCATGGTATTTTTCGAGCGCAAAGGGACAGGTGAAATACCTAAAAGAAAACAACATCAACTACGAGAAGAAAGCGTGGGGGAAGCCACTCTTGCTAGGTCTAGCCGGATTAGTTGCCTACTTCGTGGTTATATTTGGTGTCATTTCAGCAACTGAGCCATCATTGAACGAGGTCCTAGAGTCAGAGTCGGTTAGTCTCGTCACTGAAATTGTGCAAAATCAACTTGGTGGCACAGCGACCTGTAAAGCAGTCTCTATTGTAAAAGAGGTGTCAGACGGCTTTTATCATGCCGTCGCATATTTGGATAATGGTAACAAACTAGAAATCGCTATTGAATACAAGGGAGATCAGATATTTGTCACAATCCCAGAGCAATGATGAATAGAACCGAACAAGGCGCTGCACTGGACGGGGATTCCGCTGTGCTCCATCCCCGCCAGTGAGCTTGGTCGTTGGAAAGCCATGGTCAGAGCCCCTATCGCCACCGTGGTGGCTGGGCTCGGAAGGGGGAGGGAATGTCGATACTGGGGAAGCTGGTAGCGGTCCTCGCCGGTATTGCAATGCTGTACTCCGTGATCCGGATGTTTGCCTGCTACTTCCGTCAAGACAAGGCCTTGAACCGTTGGCGTTGGCAAGCGATGGGCTTGCTTCTACTGGCAGTCATCGGCGCCATTGTCGGTTGGGGGGGGCGTTGACCTCCCGGCCTGTCCTGAGATCCTAGAGTTGATTCGTTAGTGCTTGGTGGGATTCCAGCCCCTTTGCAGGCAACATGGAGGCAATATGGAGACGCTCTGGAAGATCATCCTGATCGTTGGTGGGCTCCTCGTTCTCATCTGGTTAGTACGTACATCCTGGGGTGGCGGCGGCTTTTCTCGGAGGTAACCATCCCGATGGAGACGCGAGAACGATGAGGGAGTACGGCGTTGACAAGGTGGCCTGTCGCCGCTGCAAGGGCTCGGGGCGTGAGCCGACGATTTTCCCGGCAGAATGCCGCGCGTGTGGAGGAAAGGGATGGGTGTCTGTGGTCGGCCCCGCCCGCCCCTGCGGGGCGTGCGAAGGTACGGGGACAACCCGCACGATAATCAAGAGCCTCTGTGCAGTGTGTGGAGGCACTGGGTGGGTGTAATCCCTGCCAGTTGCTTAGGTAATGGGAGGAAACTATGCGACCATCCCTAGAGGTCGACTTAGAGAGAACTCGAGCTACGATATCTTCCTGCCTCAATAGGCAAATGGAAGCGATGGGAACGGCGCAGGAGTTCTCGTCAACGAAGCGGAGTGCCGAGCGGAGCAACGACATCGCTACCCTGATGGAGCATGGCAGCACAAGCCCTGGTTTCGACTCCCTCTTCTCCACGGGGCCGGTCCCGATCTATGCCGGTATCATCGGCGTCGCGTTGCTGGCCATCGCTCTCCTTTGGTGGAGGAAGCCCGTGCCGATACTTGTCGCTATGCTCGCTATTGGCTATGTCGTCGCCTTCCTCGCTGTCCGGAGGAAGGCGGATAGACTTCATTCACTTGCCCACTCCCTAGAGCAGGCGGCCAGGAGTCAGCTCCTTGTCTCTGACCCGACCTTCTGCGAGTTGGTCGAACGGGAGAAGACGCTCGAAGATCTCATTCGCCAGCATCGCGATGCGGAATACGCCGCGCGGCGAGAGAGATACGATCCTGCTGCCACCTTTAGCCCCCCTTTCCGGCACCCCCCTCCCTCATCTGAGCTTTTTCAACCCTGCGCTCGTTGCGATGGGACCGGCCGTCTGGCTCAAGGCCTAGGGGATCACCTCAAACAGGTTGGTGGAATGATGTCCGCACCCCCTTGCCCCATCTGTCATGGCACCGGTAGCTTGATGGTTGCCCCAGGCTCACCGGGCTGTGCGCGCTGCGGCGGAACAGGTAAGGTCAAGGTCTCTGACACGGAGCATTCCCTGGCGGATATGGTCAAGGGGGCACTCACGCTTAGCGCCGCACGAGAAATCACGTGTCCGTCATGTGGCGGCAGTGGCTTTTCCCACTCCGAAGCGCGATGAGAGATCTTGCAAGGAAGCTTTCCAACACGCTCGTGCACCTGGCGAGCGGCGCTTTCACTCCCATGCGCGTGGAGGTCACCTCGGGTGTGCGCCGCTCGCAGGTGACGAGCGGCGTTAGAGTGACGAGATGACTGGACCAAAGTCTCAGGGTGCGTTTGCAGACGGAAGGATCCTCACGGCCGGCGAAATCCGCCAGACCGCCCGACTGGTGCGCGCGGCGCTGGGTGAACCGTTCGACTTACTCTGCGCGAAGCTCGGGTGGTCGATGGAAGACTGGTTCCGCATGCGCTCGTTGGCCCACCGGATCTGTTCCGAGCGGGATCGTCGGTCAATGACGCGGAAGAGCGTGGCTGCCCGCCTACGCGTTCCGCAATATCGGATATCTCCGATCGAGGAGG
>VGYL01000670.1 GCA_016872975.1 Planctomycetota bacterium | reverse complement strand
GCTCGACCTGCTGCTGAGCCCGGCCACGGCCGAGGCCGACACGGACGTTTCTCTCGACTATGGCAATCTCCCGGCGGCTCTGGAAGCCTGCCGGGAGGCGTACGATTACGTCCTCGTCGATGCCCCGCGCGTGCCGCGGGCGGTCTTGGCCGACCTGGCGTCCGTGAGCCGGTTGAACGTGATCGTCCTGCAGTTGACCGTCCGCGACGTGGCCTTAGCCGGCCGGACCGTCGCCTTTCTGACCGCCCAGGGGATCGGCCACGAGCGCATCTGGCCCCTGGCCAACCGCGTCCGGGGGCGGGGCCCGCTCGTGCGCCTGGCGGACGGGCAGCGGGCCATCGGCCTTCACACCCTGCACCCGATCCGCAGCGACTGGGCCAAGGTCATCAAGAGTCTCAACCGGGGCCAACTGTTGGCCGAGGTGGCGCACCGCTCGAGGCTGCGGCGGGACTACCGCCGGCTGGCGGCCCGCATCCACAAGTGTACCGCAAATGGCAGTCCATAGGAGGACGAGCATCGTGTTCGACAAGAAAGCCAATCCCACGGGGACCGCCGGCCCGCTCGCCGGGGCCGATACGGCCATGCAGGTCAAAGCGCGGGTCCACCGCAAGCTGCTCAAGGTCATGGATCTGAACGAAGCCCGCCGCATCCCACTCGATCAATTGCACGCCCAGTGCGCCGAGCGGGTGACCGCCCTGCTGCTGGAAGAGAAGGTGCCGCTCTCCGGCCCGGAGCGCCAGCAGATCGTCCGCGAGGTCCTGGACGAGGTCTTCGGCTACGGTCCGCTCGACGACTTCCTGCGCGATCCGCTGGTCAGCGACATCCTCGTCAATGGGCCCCACCGCGTCTATATCGAGCGCCAGGGCCGCCTGGAGCCGACCGGCGCCACCTTCCTCGATTCCGACCATCTCATGCGGGTCATCCGCCGGATCGCCGACAATGTCGGCCGGCGCATCGACGAGAGCACGCCCATGCTCGATGCCCGGCTCCCGGACGGCTCCCGTGTCAACGCGATCGTCCCGCCCTTGTCGCTCGACGGGCCCGCGCTGAGCATCCGGCGCTTCGGCACCAATCCGCTGGATATGCAGAAGCTCATTGAGATTGATGCCCTCCGGGAGGAGATGGCCGTCTTCGTGGAAGCCTGCGTGCAGTGCAAGATCAATATCCTGATCTCGGGCGGTACCGGCACCGGCAAGACGACGTTCCTGAATGCCCTGTCCAAGTGGATCCCCGCGGGCGAGCGCGTCGTCACGATCGAGGATGCCGCCGAGCTCCAGCTCCAGCGGGAGCACGTGGTCCGTCTCGAGACGCGGCCGCCGAATATCGAGGACCAGGGAGAAGTCACGCAGCGTGACCTGCTGCGCAACAGCCTGCGGATGCGGCCCGACCGCATCATCATCGGCGAGGTCCGCGGCGCCGAGACCCTCGACATGCTCCAGGCGATGAATACCGGCCACGAGGGTTCCATGACCACCGTCCACGCCAACGGCCCGCGCGACGCGCTGCGCCGGGTCGAGAACATGGTGAGCATGGCGGGCCTGAACTACCCGGTGCGGGCGATCCGCGAGCAGATGAGCTCGGCCCTGAACGTCCTGATCCACCTGGGCCGCCTGGTCGGCGGCGAGCGCAAGATCGTCGAGATCTCCGAGATCACCGGCATGGAAGGCGACACGATCTGTCTGCACGAGATCTTCCGCTACGAACAGAGAGGCGTCGACGAGAGAGGATACGCCCAGGGCGATTTCGAAGTGTGCGGCGTACGGCCCCGGCTGTTGGCCAAGCTCAAAAGGCCCATGGCGTGGAGATGTCGCCCGAGGCGTTCCAGCGGCGGATTCTCCCGAAACCGCCCCCGCGCAAGAAGGCCGAGGAAGAACCCAAGGCACACGGCAAGAAAGGATTCTGGCGCTCATGAACCGGCAAGAGATCCTCAATACGATTCTCATGACCGCCGTTTTCGTGCTGGTGTTCTGCGGCTGGAGCATCTGCGTGGTTCTGTGGGTCGTCCAATACCTGCGGCGCCAGCGCCACATTCGCCGGCGCCTGGGGGTCGGTGGCCTGGAAGCCCATAAATCACAGGCATTGCAGCTTTGGCGGGCCGACTATGAGACCCGCCGCCGGCCGGGCCGCGTCCGGAAGGAGACCCTGTCGAAACGGCTGGAACGCCTGCGACTCGACGCCGGCTGGAAAATGTCGCCCTATGTCGTCTTCCTGGGCGTGGCCGCCGTGGCGGCACTGGCGTTTGCCGCCGTCTTCGGGCTGGGATACGGGACCTGGCCGGGTTTGGGTGCCGCACTCACGGTGCTCGTGCTGTTCTGGAGCATGACGAAACGGCGCCTGGCAGCGCGGCTGGCTCTGTTCGAGCGGCAATTCGTCGATTCCCTCGGCATCGCCGCCCGCGCTCTGCGGGCCGGCCATCCGCTCGTGGGCGCCTTCCAACTGGTGGCCCAGGAGGTCGGGGAGCCCCTGGCGCGGATCTTCGGCGAGATCTGCCAGGAGCAGGCCCTCGGGCTCGACCTGGAGACTTCCGTCCGGCGCGTGGCCGACACCAGCCGCAACCCGGACCTGAAGCTGTTCGCCACCGCCGTCAGCATTCAGTTGGGCAGCGGCGGCAATCTGGCGGAACTGATGGACACCCTGTCCACTGTGATGCGCTCCCGCATCCGGCCGCATCGCCGGGTCCGGGTCATGACCGCCCAGACGAGCATGAGCAAACGCATCCTGATCGGGCTGCCGATTCTGCTGTTCGTGCTGCTGAATATCATCGCGACGGACTACATGGCGCTGTTCTATACGGACTGGTCCGGCCGGTACATGCTGGCCGGCACCATTATCAACGTCCTCTTCGGCGCCTGGTTAATGGAAAAGCTTTCCGTCATCCGCTATTAGGGCGCCAACCGCTATGGTGAACAATTGGATCGAGAGCATCGGTATCGACTGGACGCAACCGCAAACCCTGGTGGCGCTGTTGGTCTTCGCCTCGGTTGTGTTGGTCGGCCTCGGCATCCTGTTTTGGCGCGAGCAGCAGCACAGAGCCATGAGCCGACGGCTGGCGGCCGGCGGTCTGGCCTATGGTCCGCCGTTCAGCGCGGCGCGGCCACGATCGGCCGTGCGGCTGGTCGAGAAGATCGGGAACTTCGTCTCCCACGGCCAGTCCAGCACCAATCTCTGGGAGCAGTTGATGCAGGCCGGGTATAGGAGCCGGGCGGCGCCGGCCCTGTACACGGGCGTGAAGATCCTCCTGTTTGCCGCCGGCTTGACGAGCGCGGCCCTGCTGGTCGCCCCCCACTGAATACAGCCTCATGAAGAAGACCTCGCTGATTGCTATCGCCGCGGTGGTCCCCTTCTTCCTGCCCAACCTGTTCGTGCTGTACAAAGTGCGGAAGCGGCAGGCGGAGATCCAGCAGTTCTTGCCCGATGTTGTGGACCTGTTGGAGATCTGCGTGTCATCCGGCATCGGTCTGGACATGGCCTGGAACATCGTCTCCGAGGAGATTCACCACGTCAGCGCGGTCCTGGGCACCGCCATGGACCTCAGCAATTTCGAGATGCATTTGGGCGCCGCCCGCACGGAGGCCATGCGGAACATGGCCGTCCGCACGGGGGCCGACCAGTTGTCGTCCCTGGCGGCCATCCTGGTGCAGAGTGAGCGGTTCGGCACGAGCGTCGCGCTCGCGCTGAAGGAGTTCGCCGCTTCCATGCGCGAGGAGCAGCGCATGACCACGGAGGAAAACGCGGAGAAGATGGCGGTCAAGCTGATCGTCCCCATGGTCCTGTGCGTCTTTCCCGCCGTCATCATCGTGACGATCGGACCGGCGGCGATCAATATTGCCCGCAGCTTCGTGCTGCGGTGAAGGCAACGGATCGGGTCGTGGAAAGGACTTCGCAAGAGGAGAGAACATCATGAAACTATCTGGAGTCGTGGTAATCTGTCTGGCCTGCGGGCTGATCGGCGGCTGTCGCGAGGATGCGCGGACCGCGGCGGATCAACGCTTTGACAAGGAGCTGGTCCGGACCCTCAACAACATCGGGGTGGAGAACGCGATTCTGGCCCAGCACACGCTCTATCCGTACCACTTCGTCCCGAACGGGGACCGGCTCAATTCCCTCGGGCAGCGGGACTTCGCGGTGCTGGCGCGGCATTTCACGGAGCATCCGGGACTTCTGAACGTCCGGCAGGGCGCGGATGTCTCCTCCGAGCTGTACCAGGCGCGGGTCGCCTACGTGACCCGCCGGCTGCAAGAGGCGGGCATCGAGCCGTAGCGGGTGCGCATCTCCGACGGCGAGCCCGGCGGACCCGGCCTGCCCGCCGAGCACGTGGTGACCGT
>VGYL01000669.1 GCA_016872975.1 Planctomycetota bacterium | reverse complement strand
ACCCAGCTCAATCGTCGAGCCGGCGTCGGCGGCTGGACACGTGTAGTAGAGCGCGACCTCGTACTCCCCGGCCGTGTGCACTTCGATATCCCAGGTCATCCGGTCGTCCGGGCTGGTCCAGTTCACAAAGTAGGAGCAGTTGGGCGCGTTGGCGCTGCGCCGGACGCCGCCGTGCGCCACGCCGTCGCGGGCCGGCAGCGGCGTCATCGGGAACTCGCGATAGCCGACCGGGAAGGGCCTGTCATCCGGACCTTTCGGCAGGACCTCGGCCCGCCATTCGGCCACCGCCTGCTGCAATCGGGCGGCGACTTCGGGCTGCTGCTTGGCGATATTGGTGCTCTGCTCGGGGTCGGCGGCCATATCGAACAGCGCCCCGCGGTCATCCAGGCGGTACTGCTGCGTGCGGACGCTAACTCTGTTGTTCTGGTGCGAGAAGATCCTCCGGTCCGGCCAGTTGTCGGCGGCGCCGCGCAGCAGGGGCGAGAGGTCCTTGCCGTCGAGCGGCTTGTCGCCCACCCGCGCGATACCCGCCAGGCTCGTGAGCGTCGGCAACAGATCGATCGCGCCGGCGATCGCGCGGACCCTGGCCCCGGCCTCGATCCGGCCCGGCCAGCGAATGAGGAACGGCACGCGCAGGCCGCCTTCGTCGGTCGAGCCTTTACGGCCCTTCATCCCGCCGTTCCAGCGCCAACTGTTCGGCCCGTTGTCCGAGAAATAGATCACGATGGTATTGTCGCGCAGCCGCAGGTCGTCGAGCTTGCCCAGCAGGCGGCCCACGTTCCAGTCGATGTTCTCGACCATGGCCAGGGCGCAGCGTGTGACGTCCAGATCTTCCTTGTCGCCGGCCCGGGCCCGCAGCGCCATGGATTTGTCCTTGAAGCGGTCCCAGAACTCCCGCGGCACGCAGAACGGCGAGTGCGGTACGTTAAAAGGCAGGTAACAGAAAAACGGCCGGTCTCTGTTCTGCTCCATAAACGCTAGGGCGTGGTCAGTCAGATCGTCGGTGATGTAGCCTTGGCCCCGGACGAACTTGCCGTTGTGCTCCAAGGGCGGGTCGAAATACTCGCCCCAGTGGCCGGAGGTGAAACCATAGTACTCATCGAAGCCGCGGGCGTTCGGGTGATAGGGCCATTGGCTGCCGTTGTGCCATTTGCCGAAGGCGCCGGTGGCGTAGCCGGCCGCCTTAAAGGCGTGGGCGACCGTCTTCTCATCGGTGTTCAGACGCTCCTGGCCGGTGGAGACGCCGCGGACGCCGCCCCGCGAGTGGTATCGGCCGGTGAGAAACTCGGCCCGGGTCGGCGCACACACCGCGCACACGAAGAACCGCTCCAGCAGGGCCCCGTCCTGGGCCAGCGAATCGATGTGAGGCGTGCGGAGATTCGTATTGCCGTGCACGCTCAGGTCGCCCCAGCCCTGGTCATCAGCCAGGATGATCAGGACGTTCGGACGGCCTCCCTTCTGGCCGGCGAGGGCGACCCGTGTCAGGACCGATGCCCCCAGAGCCGAGCCTGCCACCACCTGTCCCACGCGGGCCAGGAACTGCCTTCGTGTCAAGCCCTTCATCATCTTGCTCCTTGTACGATATACGCAAAGCGATGTGCGCGGCTCAGCGTGGCACGGCGTCCCGCCCACGAAGCACAGGGACAGACTTGTCCCTGTGGCCACGGGCGGGACGCCCGTGATACTCATGGGCAGGATGCCCATGCTACGGTGAGCCGCGTCACCGATGGACGCTCAATACTCCCGATTCTTGACGATCCCGGGCTGCGGGATGGGGTACCGGCCCGCGGCGTCCGCCACCAGCGGGGCCGGGGAGTCTGCCGTCAGCTTGTCCAGGCCGGGCGCCATCTCATGCTCGCAGTTGAGCATCTGCTCGAAGGTGATCTCCTGGCCCGTATGGGCGGCCATCCGGCCCATGCTCGTCACGAGGCTGGCCTCGACGCCGTACTTGAGCTCGTTGTAGGGCTTGTTGTCGCGGATCGCGTCCACCAGGTCGTTCCACTCGTTCTGATACGGGTCTTGCTGATCGCGGGGAATCCGGGACTCCCAGACCACGGACTCGCGGGTCGGGTCCTGCCCCCGGTGAATGCTGGAGGGCTGACCGCAATCGCCGCTCTTGGAGGCCACCGCGATGCCCTTGCTGCCGTGCAGGTAGCTCGAATAGATGTCATTGCAACCGTTGATGCAGCGGCCGTCAAAGCTGAACTTGGTCCCGTCGGCGTAGGTGTATTCGACCGCATACGTGTCGAAGTTCTGGTCCACGTACGTCACGCCTTCGGGGCTCTGGCGATAGTGCCGGCCGCCCAGGGCGTGGGCCTTGACCGGCCAGGAGCCCTTCATCCAGCCCAGGTGGTCGATGATATGGATGTAGAAGTCGCTGTAGTTGCCGCCGCTGGCCCAGAGGAAGCTGTGGAACTGCTGGACCTGGTAGAGCAGATCGCTGGTCCCGGCGGGCTTGGGCAGGGAGGAGAAGAACCCGATCGGCCCGTGCATGCGGTAGCCGCGTTGCAGGATGATCTCGCCGATCGCGCCGTCCCGGACGCGCTTGACCAGCTCCTGGAGCGCCCGGCTGTGGCGCGACATCAGGCCCACGCCGACCTTGAGGTTCTTGGCGGAGGCCTCTTCGGCCTGCTGGAGCATCCGCTTGCTCGTCGGGCCGTCCACGGTGATGGGTTTTTCCATGAAGACGTTGAGGTTCTTGCCGAGGGCGTACTGGAAGTGCACCCAGCGGAACGCCGGTGGGCTGGCGAAGATCGCGATATCGCCCGGCTTGAGGCAGTCCATCGCCTTCTTGTAGCTGTCGAAGCCGACGAATTGGCGGTCCTTGGGCACATCCATCCGGTCGCCGATCCGCCCCTGCAACTGCCGGTAGCTGTTGTCCAGGCGTCCCGGGAAGACATCGGCCATGGCGACCAGCTTGACGGGCCCCCGCTTGACCTTGACGGCGTTCTCCGCCGCCCCAGACCCGCGGCCACCACAGCCGATCAGGGCGACCTGGATCGTATTGTTCTCGCCGGCGTACATGCGCGGGGCGATCCCCGCCGCCACTGCCGTGGCCGCGGCCAGCCGGCCCGTGTCCTTGAGAAACTCGCGCCGTGACGTGTCTTTCGTGCTTTCGCTCATAGTGGGTCTTCTCCTAATGATGATTGAGTTGCGTCACACACCTGTCCACTCATTCGCGGCCCGTTCCGTCGCGACGTTCGTAGCATGGGCGTCCCGCCCACGAGTAGCACGGGCATCCTGCCCGTGGAAGTCCCCGACATTCATGGACGCGCGCCCATGCTACTCACGGGCCACGCTTGCCCCCGCGCAGGCGGGGCATGCCCGTGCTACGCCGCTCCAAAAACCGGCGCCGGATGTCCTTCGACACCAGGGACCCATTATCAGCCGCCCCACCACTTCCGACAAGCACTTTTTTGGTCCCGTTCAGTCCCTGCTTCTTGGTGGCCCTGCCCCGACCCCCGGCATTTCCCACTTTCGACCAATGCCATGGTAAGAAGGAATACCGCGCGGCTGGGCCAAACCATGGCGTGTCCTGCGCGAGGTCGAACGGTCCACTTGGGTCCACCTTGTTTGTAGGAGGCACCCGTAATATCATTGCGTTTCCCGCGATCCGTAGTCCCCCCGTATCACTCGTCTTCATTGCCTGGTTTACCGTGTTCGACTAAAATGATTGCTGGAGAAGTGCCAACCAACTGGTCGGAGCCCTCGGAATATCAATCGTAGGGGGCGCCAGCCTGGATCACGGCGATCCACATTGAGAATGAGAGATGAACCAAACGAAAGGAGGACAGAATGGCTCAGTTAAAGGGCAAAGATTTTGAGACTCTGGGAGGACGTGTTCCAAAGGAGTTGGCGGAGGCTATCAAGAAGCATGCCCAGTCGCGCGGAAAAAACCTCACCGAAGCATATGTGGAAGCAATTCAACAGTATCTCGCTTCACCAATGGCACGTCTGGCAATCCTTGAAACCGAAGTACACGCACTACAATACCAGGTACAAGCACTGAAGCGCCATGTGGGCGAGCGAACATTCAGGTCTATTCAGAAATCTATCGAGGAAAGGCTCGCTGAGTTGACGGCATCCACATCCAAGGAAAGACAGATAACCACCTGAGGATGTCCGCTCGGTTATTTCGGGGCCCGACCCGATCCCTCGTCAAAGCCCTAGGAGGGAAACATCTGATATGAGGAAACCGAGGCGAGCGGATAGCCGGAAGCTCGGGAGCGACTTAAACCCGATTTCGTTTGGCTCTTCGTGCTCGCGAGCGAAAGGACGGACCGTAATGCAACACTAGCCAGATGAGTGCGGCAAGTGGACCAAGCCCGG
>VGYL01000668.1 GCA_016872975.1 Planctomycetota bacterium | reverse complement strand
TGGGCACGAACTTTCTGACGGGCATGGCGATGGAACATCCAGACGGAACCCCGATGGACGTCACAACAGACCTGTATGGCGTGACGCGCGGCACGAATCCGACGCCGGGGCCGTTTGAGAAGCTGAACATCGGCACCAATACCTTCAGGCTCACAGTCGGTTTGGCATACAAGGATGACCTCAAGAAGCCCTGAAGATCAGGCGTTTACGGATTTGGCAGAATAACTGAGAGGGCATGAAGCATGGGGTATCCCATCACAATCGCAGGCGGCAATCTGGCCAAGTGCCTGGACAACGCACTGGACTACTCGACGCCGATGACTTCCTTTTCCCCTTTCTATTCGGATGTTGGGCTTGGCTTTGACCATGCCGGCGGCATCAAATGCCTGTTTCTTCACTACAACCGGAAAACGACACGGTGCTTCGATCCGTTCTTATCGTTGCCATCTTCCGTGAAGGAACAGAAATGCTCGGCGACAAGCGTTGCCCAGTTGCTGGAAGACGGCACGGCACGTGTCGCATTCTGTGATCACAACACATGGATCGTGGAATGCAACGGCGTGAGGCGGCTGGACTTCAGCGTTTCGCATGACTCGGCTTTTGAGGAACTGCGTTGTTCCGCGCATGCGGGGAATATCCACGTTTTCGACGGGTATTTCCCGACCGGCGATGCGCGCGATCCTGACCGGCGCTTCCCGTTTGTTCTCGGGCTCCGGGTCATCGCCGGCGAGGCAAGCGGATCCGACGGAATCACCGGCCGGATTCAGATAACGCCGGATGCCGGCGGTCGGATTGCACTGGCATTCTCAGCCCGGATGCTGGCTGTCGGTCACGAGGCCATCCTGAACCGGCTCAACGCCGCAAGCGGCAGCGTGGAGGATGCCGTGCGTCGCAGTCAGGCATGGCTTGAACAAGCCATGGGCAACCTGACGTTGACAGCCCAGGACGAGCGCGAGTGCTCCGTTCTCTCCCGTTGCGTGCACGGCCTGCTCAGTAACAGCGCCGAAGCTCCCGGCTTCCTGTCGGGACGGGTTTCCGCCTTTCCCAGCAGGGGAACCTACCCGACCCATTACCTGTGGGACAGTTGCTTCCAGAATCTTGCTTTGGAGCAGATGCATCCCCGCCTGGCAGAGGACAGCCTTCTGCTGCTTGCGGAAAACCTCCGCGCTGACGGCAAGATGGCCCACTTCCTCTGTTCGACCTGGATGCGTCCCAATGAGTCACAGCCGCCGCTTGTGGGGTGGGCCGGACTGCGCCTGGTCAAGGCACGACACAACCTTGATCTGGCCGCCCGCCTGCTCCCCGCGCTTCAGCGAAACACACAATGGTGGTTGTCGCAAAGGATGACGCGCTCTGGCCTTGTGGCGGCGCAAAGCGGATTGGAGACGGGCTGGGACGATTCGCCGCGGTTCGACGATGGGCCCACCGTAGCCTGCGACATAAACAGCTATCTCCTTATGCAGATGAGAGCCTGCGCCGAGTTGTCACGAATGTTGGGAAACACCGGGGAAGCCGACCGGCACGAAGCGCATGCGGATCGCTACGCGAAACTCATGGTCGAAACATTGCTGGACCGGGAGACCGGATTGTTCTGGGATCGTCGCGTGAAGGATGGCACACCGGTCAAGGTCAAAACACCGGCTTGCTTTCTGCCCATGCTTGCCGGCGTACCTATTGCCGATGCGGAAATGAGAGCAGCCATCCGGTCTGAACTTCTGAATCCGGCCAGCTTCTTCGGGAGCATGCCTTTCCCATCTGTAGCTTATGATCAAGCTTCTTATCAGCCGGACAAATGTTGGCGTGGGCCGACCTGGCTGCCGGTCGCCTACCTCATGCTGCTTCTGCTGGACAAGGCCGCCTATGATGTGGAGGCGATGAATGCGCGACGGCTCCTCTATCGAGCGATCATCCGCGACGGCAACATTAGGGAATTCTTCAATTCTCAAACGGGTGAGGGCCTGGGTGCCTGCGAGCAGGGATGGACGGCCGCCGTCTGCCTGAAACTACACCTGGAGATATCCGCTCAAACCGGAAACATCGTCGGCTTGACGCACAAGGAAACATGATTTCGAACAGCGAAAGCTCGTGCCGTGACCGATACAGTTGAGTACCGCTCCTTTCTCTCACGCCTCGACCCGACCTGGCCCCGCCTTGTTCATCGTGGCGGCCGCTACTTCCCTGATCGGCCCGCATGTACCCGTGTTGACTGGGGGGAGTGCGCCTTTATCGGCAATGGTATGATCGGCGCCTCCATCTACAAGAAAACAGCCACAGGGTTGTGCTTCGAGCTCGGCCGCAACGACGCCGAGGCACACAACTTTCTCAAGGGGGTGGACTGGTGCGTTCCGCGCATTCCCATTGGCGACATGGTGCTGACAGCAGGCCCATTCACTGAAACTCAGGCCGTCACGAATGAACAGATGCGCCTTGGACTGTATGACGCGGAAGCAACCGGAGAAATGGAAACGCCTGCCGGAAATATCTCCTGGCAAGCGTTTGCCGATGCGGCGCGTGATGTGCTGGTGCTCGTCGTCACTTACCCGCAGACCCTTTCTGCCTCAGCGCGGCCCCGGGTTTCGCTCCACCCCGCCCACGGCATCAGCCCGCGCCTGAACTGGGTTAGTAAAGAGGTAGCTGATGCCGCATCCCCCCTTCCCCCCCTGCCCGTCTTGACCACCACCGGTGACATCACCCTTTCGGTTCAGGAACTGGTGAATGACGCCGGCGACATATCCGGTGAATGCGCCGTTGCACTCCGCGCCATGAAGGAGGCGCGGCAGGACATTTCGGATAGTTCCCGGCGTGATATGTACCTGTTGAGTATCCAGCACTCCCGCGGAAATGGCGTGGCACGCAATGCTGCTCGGGCAGCCGTGGACGAAGCAGCAGCGATGGGGACTGCCGCCCTTGAAGATGAGCATCGCGCGTGGTGGCACTCCTGGTGGCGGAGAAGCTTTCTCTCCCTCAGCGATACCCGGTGGGAGGCCTTTTACCACATTCAGCTCTACAAGCTCGCGAGCGCCACCCGCGGGGAGATGGACGAGGTGATCGATAACCAGGGGGTCTGGCTGACCGACTCGGCCTGGCCCGGCACCTGGTGGAACCTGAATGTCCAGCTTTCCTACAGCCCCCTCTGCAAAGCCAACCGTGTGGATCTCGCACGCTCGCTCGCCAACACCATCCGCCGCCACGAAAAGCAGATCCGTCTGAATGCGGCCCCCGTTACGCCGGAGGGGATGTACATGGGCCGCAGTTCCGGCCGCGAATGCACGGGCAATACCCTTCCCACGCGCGAGGCGATTCTGCAAGGAATCGAAGGAATCTTCGAACTCGGCAACTTCACCTGGATCGCCAAGCTACTCCATGACCAGTATCGTTACACCATGGACCGGCAATTCCTGGCTGAAACGGTCTACCCCGTGCTCCGTGCCGCTGTTGAGGTTCCATGTTCCCTTCTGGAGCGTGGTGAGGACGGAAAATTGCACCTTCCTCGCACCACCTCTCCCGAGTACCCCACACCCGGAGACCCCGCGCGTTCCACTTTCTGCCCGGCACAAGATACCAGCTACGATCTTGCGCTTCTTCGCTGGGGGCTCACCACGCTCCTCGACGCGGAGCATGAACTGGGAATGACCGACGCGCATTCAGCACTCTGGAAGGAATGCCTGCGCGATCTGACCCCGTACTGCCTTGACGAGAACGGTCTGATGGTCGCACGCGGACTCCCCTTTGCCGTGTCTCACCGCCACTACTCACACCTGTTTGCCCTCTACCCACTACAGCTCTTCGATCTGGAAGATCCGTCCGAGCGCGCCGTGGCCGAGACATCATTCCGGCATTGGATTGGCCTGCGCGGCGCGCTGCAAGGGTATTCCTACACCGGCAGCGCAGCCATGGCAGCCCTTCTGGGTGAAGGCAATTTCGCCCTCGATTGCTTGAACGGTCTCCGTGAGTACCTCCTCCCCAACACCATGTATACTGAGGGAGGAGGCCCGGTGATTGAAACACCTCTCTCCGGAGCGGAGTCCCTGCAATGCGTGCTCGTGCATACGATCAAGAATACCCTACGCGTCTTTCCTGCCATACCGGACGCATTTCGTGATCTGCAGTTTGCCGCGCTTCTCGCCGAGGGCGCCTTCGAAGTCAGCGGCAGACGCGCGCATGGCGTCAACCAATGGGTGCTGGTGAAGAGCCTGGCTGGATCACCACTGCGAATCATGCCCAATCTCCCGGGTGCCGTCCTGGCGCATGGTGCGCGAGCCTTCAACCTGAAGCCGGACGGAAAGGGAGCCTATCTGATTGACCTGAAGAGGGGGGAAGCGGTGCTCCTGTATGG
>VGYL01000667.1 GCA_016872975.1 Planctomycetota bacterium | reverse complement strand
GCCCGGTAATCACGAGGGCGCCTGCCCAGGAGTAGTAGAAGAACTGGGGCAACAGGGCACAGAGGTAGCGCAGAAGTCCCCCGGGATGGGACAGGCACCCCGCGAAGAACGGCCAGCCCCGCTGGAAGACCGGGAAGTTCGTGATCGTGGCGCAGCCGAAAATGAGGCTCGGCTCCACCGCCAGCCACACATAGAGATAGAGCAGGCCGAAGAAAAGGATGCTTCGGATTGCCTGGACCGGGCGCGCGTTGGGCCAACCCTGAGTCATCGGTCATCCACGAGAAGTTTCCACGTTTATCCGTATCCAACCTGCCCGGCTACTGGTCCAGGCCGAACGCTTCCAGCCACTTGTCGGTTTCGCTCTCCGAGAGCCCCTCTCGTTTCTCCTGGGGCTCCGGCTTACGCGGCTTGCCGCGTTTCAACTCGCGGCGGACCTGTTCCCAGAAATCCTCGGACTTCATCGCGGCGGCCTTGCGCAGGGCGGCCGCCTTGCGCAGCCGGCGGTCGCTGCTGACCACCGTCACCCGCCGGGGCGAGGTGCTGACCTTCAACCGCTCTTCGATGACGCTGTCCGCGTCGCGGTTGAAGCCGGCGAAGATGATCTCCGGGTCGGCGATCTGGTCGAACGCGCTGCGATCCGAGGGCCCGGCCCCGTCGAAGATGACCTGCCCGGGCTCGCCGGTCAGGGCGAAATACCGGCTCAGCGCCCGGCACAGTTCCAGCTCCGTCGTGATCTCCCGCTCCTCCAGCGTCTGCCGCAGCGCCCACAACAAGTTGTCCCCGTCAATGATCGTCATGGCTCCTATTATGCAGAATTCGCCCGGCGCGGTCCATCCTCAGTTTCTCACGACGATTTCGTAGTGAACAACTTCCTTCTTGCTGCCGGGCGGCGTGGGGGATTCCAGCACAGCCGTGGCGCCGGTCCGGGTGTACGAGAACGCCGCGCCGGTCATCGGATCGTTGGGGACGGCAACCTCCTTGATATCGGCCAGCGCCGCCGGCAACTGCCCGCCGTGCGAAGCCGCATAGGAGCGGATCGCCTCGATGCATTGCAGAGCCGTCAAATTGATGTGGAGTTTCTTCACAAGTGTCCGGCATTGATCTTGTATCGCCTTCTCGCCCCTTGTCGCCTCGCCATACGGCGACGCGATAGTCGCCTCATTCTCTATGGCACCCTCCAAATCGACAAACGGCCTCGGCAGACTCGCCAGCGCCAACCGTAGATTCGGGGCACCTTCTCTTTGCACGAATGCCTCAATCTCTCTGCAGACAACCTGGCCAATGGCAGTCCCGATCAATACCAGTAAGGCTACCGGAGCATGCCCGAGATGCTTGGCCATTCCAAAGCCGGTCTGGAGGGCGTGAATTGCCTCTTCATATCTGTTGTTGGCAGTCTCCAGCCTTATCCATACGCGGATGGCGAAGGCGAGCCTGCGATATCCTTGGATATAAGGCACTGCGACCCCAGGCTTCCATTGAGGCCAATCACTCTGCCGACACCTCGCGGCCAAGGCGGTGTATTTCAGGCTCTCCGCATAGGGCTGCAATGTCTGCTGTACCCGCTGGAGCGGCAGTCGACCAAGAGACGCATTCAGCCACACGCGCATATACTCATCGTCGGCTTTGCCCGGAAGCGCTTTCACCGCCTTCTCATATAACGGCACTGCATCGGCCTCAATCCGCGACTCTTCCGGCGGCAACAGCGACCATCTGCCAGGCTCGGCAAGTGCCTTCTGGGGGTGAATCACCAACTTCCCACCTCTGCCAGCTTGCCTACGAATCGCGCTGGCAAGCCTAGCGCGAGTCACCACTCCCAGGACCCAGTCTTTGCATGCACCCAACATTCCTCCCTCCACACAGCACCCTGGTTGGTATTCCGCGGCGTTGATCCTCTCACCGGGCACGATCATTGTCGCCCGGCGCTAAACAGACTCGCGACAATCTCAACAAAAGCCTCCGCCTGCGGCATCCACGAACGGACTTGCGATTCCTCGAATCGGACGAAATCCACGTAATCGCCCTCTTGGCGGCGCTCGAATAGGTCGTTGAAGATCGGCGACGTCACAGAGCGATTCCTTCAAGCTCGACGTTCCGGTGAAACGGTGTGCCGGACAGCGGGTGATTATCCCATTGCTCACGACTCCGCACGATGGACGAGAGAACCTGATCGGACTCCCACTCAATCTCATAAAGGCGGTGCCGAATGCGGTCCACGCGCTCATCATCGACAGGTCCATCCAGGAGAATGAGAAAGTCCCAGTCCGAGTCCGTGCGCGAGTCGCCACGCGCACGAGACCCATAGAGAATCACTTGGGCTGTCGGCTCCAGCGCCAGAACAGCCTCTTTTACCTGCGTCAGTAGTGCATCGCGATCCATAGGAGAGATTATAGTAGCACAGTCCCTGTTTGGAAAGGCATCTTCCAATTCGAATCAGGGCAACCGCATATACGCCACCGGTTTGGTGAGGGACGTTCGGAACTCCGTTGTTTGGAGTTCCGCGTTTACGCGGGTCAAACAGTCCGCCTTTCCTTTCCGCCGTGTTTATAGAGAGCGGAGCCGGCTGCGCCGGAGGACTTTCAGACCCGCCTGAAGGCGGAACTCCGAACGCCGCGTGAACGCGGTACTCCCGCCAGCGCGTCCATACCCACATGCGGTTGTCCTACAACTCGAACCGCACCTCGCCGCCGACGATGGTTCTTTCGACCTTGCCCCGGATCGTCCAGCCGTGATAGGGGCAGTTGCGGCTCTTGGAGAGGAAGCGGTTCGCGTCGATCTGCCATTCGGCGTTCGGATCGAGGATCGTGACGTCGCCCTGCTTGCCGGGGGTGAGCGTGCCTTTGTCGATCCCGATGATGCGGGCGGGGTTGGCGGTCATCAGCCGGATCAGGCCGGGCCAGTCGAGGATCTTCGGCTCGATCAGGGCCTTGACGTACAGCCCGAGGGCACACTCCAGGCTGGCGATCCCGAAGGGGGCGGCCAGGAATTCCAGCTCCTTCTCGCTTTGCAGGTGCGGGGCGTGGTCGCTGGCCAGGGCATCGATCAGCCCTTCGGCGATAGCCTCCTTCAGGGCCTCGGTATCCTTCTGCCCACGCAGCGGCGGGCTGACTTTGTAGTTCGTGTCGTAGGTGGAGCAGCATTCCTCCGTCAGCAGCAAATGGTGCGGCGTGACCTCGCAACTGACCGGCAGCGAGTCCTTCTTCGCCTGACGGATCAACTCGACGGAGCCCGCCGTCGAGATGTGCTGGGCATGGTAGCGGACCTGCGTCTTGCGGACCAACTGGATGTCCCGCCAGAGCATGGACTCTTCCGCCAGCGCATCCATCCCGGGCAGGCCCAGGATCGTGGAGCAGTATCCGGCGTTCATCACGCCGTTGCCGGCAAAGCTGTTGTCCTGGCAGTGCTGGGCGACAACCACGTCGAGCATCTTGGCATACTTCAGAGCCCGCAGCATGACGGCGGCGTTCTGCACACCGTTGCCGTCGTCGGTGAAGCCGCGTGCCCCCGCCTCGGCCATCATCCCCATCTCGGCCAGCTCGGCCCCCTCGCGTTTCTTCGTGATCGCGCCCATGACGTAGACGTGGGTCTTGCGGGCCTGACGGCCTTTGCGATGCACGTACTCGACGTCGGTCTCGCTCTCGATGGCCGGGTTCGTGTTGGGCATGCAGACGACGGAGGTGAAGCCCGCGGCCACCGCCGCGGCAGAGCCGCTGGCGATCGTCTCTTCTTCCTCGTCGCCCGGATCGCGGAAATGGACGTGAATATCGATCAGGCCCGGCGTCACGAGCCTGCCGGTCGCATCGATGACCCGCGCCACGGACTTCTCGATGCTGCCGTTGAAATGGCCAACCTCGGCCACCTTGCCATCGGCGATCAGAACGTCGCAGGTCTTGTCGAGCCGATTGGCCGGATCGATGACCCGGCCGTTCTTTATTAGAAGCTGATTTCCCATAGCGCACCTATGCCCCTGTCAATCCCACGGTACAGGCGCCTACCCATACCAGAACCGCCGGACAAAGGGAAGTTCTTTCTTCGTAGGGCGAGCGTCCCCGCTCGCCAAAAAGACGTCGTGCGGGGACGCACGACCTACGAGGAGCTCGTGGTCTGGTACGGGTCCGCTTGCACGATGCGACGTTCTCAGAGCCGTGCTTTCGTACGCCTGGGTCGGCTTACTTGTTGGAGTTCGCGGGTGGAGGCGGGGTGTGGCCGGAGGCGAGCCATTCGGAGGCGAACAGCGCCAGGTCGGCGAAGTCGACGCGGCAGTCGCCGTTGAGGTCGGCGGCGAGTTTGACGGGGCAACCGGCCGCGGTATAGGTCCAGATGTCCTTCGGCTGGTAGACGCCC
>VGYL01000666.1 GCA_016872975.1 Planctomycetota bacterium | reverse complement strand
TGGGTTCTCCACCACTCGGCCGTAACCTGTTGATGGGCCGCGATGAGCAAGTCACGGCTTGGCGCCGCTACGAGGTAGCTGGGGATCGTCGATTCAAGATAGAGGCTGCGTTTCATAGGCTCTGATTATCCTGCGCTCCCCTCAGGATGACAATGCTTATGTGGAAATGGCACGGGCCTGTATCATTCGAACACCAGCGTGCCGAATTTCTGGAACTCGTGGAAGCTGGGGCCGACGCGGGCCCAGTCCCAACTGGTGCCCTTGCCGTCGTCATAGTCGACGCGGTAGAAATTGGCGCGCCAGCGCGTCCCCGGTTGCGGCGGGACGTTCTGCAGGGGTTTGAGCAGGTCATACGGGACGAACACCTCGGCCTTCCAGCCCGTCACGCGGGCGCCGGGTTCCTTGAGGCCGCCCTGGGTCGTGGTGGCCGTGCGGGTCTTGCGGTTGCCCTCGTAGTGCCAGGGCCGCCACCCCAGGAACTTGCCCTCGAAGTTGGGAATGAGGATCGGCAGCTCGAAGCCCAGCGGCGAAATCTCGTACTCGAAGTAGACCGGGTACCGCTCATCGGGCCACAGGAAGAACTCGAACACGTCCTCGTTCCACAGGTCGAGGAAATCCTCCATCATCGTGGCGGTGAGCACGCGGTCCTCGGCCTCCATGAGCACGTACAGGCCGGTCTTGGAGTAGAGCATCTTGACCCGTGTCTGGTACGATTGCCTTGCCGCGGCCCGCGGCACCAGCGGCTCCCACGGGATAGCCTGCCAGGCGGGCGCATCGCCGTTGCCGGTGACCGCGAAATCCTCCGTCGGCCGCACGTGCAGCACCTTGGCCGCTGTCTCTTCCGGAGCCCCCTGCTTCGTCAGCGCCAACGCACCCCAACCCGCCAGCATGGCCAGCACCAGTATGCCCACCGCACGCATCGTCATGATGTTCTCCTTTTCCCTCGACTTTGACGAGATCGCTACTTGCCTAGGAAGAGCCAAACCCAGCCACGCGCCTCATATCCACAGAGACAACCCGTTTGTAGTGACGCCGCGAGGCCTTCTCTTCGTAGGGCGGGCGTCCTCGCCCGATTTCTTCAGGTGAGCGGGGACGCTCGCCCTACGAAGAATGCCCTGGCGGGCACACTACAAACGGCCTGCAGCCCTGGGCTTAATTCGGGGTCTGACCCCGAATTAAGCCTGAGAGAGTGTGTGAGAAGCCAGGTCTTCGTGGCATGGGCTTCCAGCCCATGGATCATCGGCAGGATGCCGATGCCACAAGACCTCACGGGCAGGATGCCCGTGCCACTTCTCACACACCCCCTGAGACCGGCGCCCAGAGCCATCTTTCTCTATGCTTTCTGCGCTTTCACCAGCTCGTTGCGGTTCTCGTAGATCTTCTGGATCGCGTTGGCGATGTCGTCCATGTCGCTCTTGGGACCGAGCAGCAGATTCTGCGTGAAGCAGACGGCTTCCTGGCAAAGCTGCTCGTTGCCCGGGCAGCGCAGCTCCGCGCGATAGCGATCCAGTCTCTCTTTCGGGAACGCCCGCTGGAAGCTGCGGGACGTCAGGGCCGCCTCGATCAGTCCGTCATTGTACTGCGGGCCATAGACGCTGGAGCAGGGAATGCCCTCGGCGCTCAGGGCCGCCATGAACCGGCTCCTCGGCAGGCCGTTGAACTGCTCCGCCTTGTAGCGCATGGGATACAGGTGGTAGACCGCCCGGGTTGTGCCCTCGTAGAGCCTGTGCGGGATGATCCCCGGGATGTCCTTGATCTTCGAGGTCAGGTAGTTGGCGTTCTCGACGCGCTTGGCGGTATCGGCCTCGAGCCGCTCGATCTGGTTGAGCAGGATGGCCGCCTGGATCTCCGTCATCCGCCGATTGTGGCCGACGATCGGATAGCCGGACTTGCCTTTGACGCGGCCGCAGTTGTGGAACGCCAGCACGTGATCCATCAACGCCTCGTCGTTGCCGACCACGGCGCCGCCCTCGCCGGAGGGCAGATGCTTCGACTCCTGGAAGCTGAAGCAGCCGAGGTCGCCCAGCGTGCCGCATTTCTTGCCGCCGAACTCCGCCAGCCACGCCTGGCAGGCATCCTCGATGACCTTCAGGTTGCGCCTCTTGGCGATGGCATTGATCTTGGCCATCTCGGCGGGCAGACCGAAGATGTGCACCGGCATGATCGCCCGGGTGTTGTCGTTGATCTTGCTTTCGATCGTGTCCGGGTTGATCAGGAAGGTTTCCGGGTCCGTGTCGGCGAAAACCGGCAGGGCCGTGGAATTGAGGATCACGTTATAGGTCGCAATGAACGTGTACGGCGAGACAATCACCTCGTCGCCCACCCCCACGTCGAGGCAATGCATGGCGGTCAACAGGGCGTTCGTGCCGTTCATCACCGCCACGCACCGCTTGGCGCCCAAGAGGGCCGCGTATTTCTCCTCGAATTGCTCGACCACATGACCGCTGCCGCGGAACCACTTGCCGCTGCGGAGGATCTCCAGGACGGGCTTTTCCGCGTTCTTGTCCCAGATCGGCCAACTGGTGAACCGCTTGGCCCGGACGGGCGTGCCGCCCAGGATGGCGCATTTTCCGGCCTTCCGGGCCCCCTGGGCGTAGGCGGGAACGGCGCCGGCGACGACGGCCGCAATCGTGCCGGTCGAGGCGGAGGCCAGGAATTGTCGTCTCGTCAGATTGCCGCGCTGCCCTCGCAATGACATATTGTCGCTCATAGTCAACCCCTTCCTTTCGATGAGATGTCCGTGATTCCAGTTTGGATTCGGTTTCGGCGGGCACTATTATATCGCTTCGTGGACCGGACGTCCATTGTCAGGCAACGATTTGAAGGAGAAAAGCATGAAACGAGAGGTGCCCCTGAATCGGGCGAAATGGCTCGTCGAGCCGGGCTGCGTGGTGCTGGTCACGGGCGGAACCATACAGAAGGCCAACGTCATGACGATCAGTTGGCAGACGCCGGTCCAGACGGCGGATCCGTGCCTGGTGCTGCTGGTGATGCACCAGGAGCGGTACACCTATGAGCTGATCCGCGGGAACCGCGAGCTGGTCATCAACGTTCCGGGCGAGGATTTGCTGGCGCAGACCCATTTCGTGGGCACCGTCAGCGGCCGCCAGAGGGACAAATTCCGGGAGGCCGGCCTGACGCCCGCCCCCGCCCACGTCGTGCAGCCGCCGCTCGTGGCGGAATGTGCCGGTCACCTCGAATGCCGGGTCATCGAGACGTTCACCGTCCAGAACCACGACCTGCTCATCTGCGAGGTGGTCCACGCCTCAGCCGAGGAGGCGTTCTTCGACGGCGCGTGGATCCCTGAAAAATTCCACACGTTGCACTACATGAGCGCCACGCAGTACGGCCTGCTCGACCGCCGGATCGACGCCCGCGGATGACCGCGACTCGCCATGACATGCAGGGGATGTGTCTCAGCGACTTCGCGTTCGCTCTGGGAGGCCCTCAGAAGCGGTCGATGACGGTGATGCCGACGGCGCCGAATCGGCCCATGCTTTCCAAAGCGGCCGGGGCCTCCTCCAGCGGGATGGTCTTGCCGATCAGCGCTCGCGGGTCCAGGCGGCCGGCAGTAATCAGCGCCAGCATCTCGCTGTACTTGCTCGCCTGCATGCCGTGACTGCCGCAGATCTCCAGCTCGCGGCCGATCACCTGGTGCATCGGAAGACGCGGCAGATAATCCGCGCCGGCCAGCAGGCCGATCTGCACATGACGTCCGCGCTTCCGCAAACAGGAAATGGAGTTGGCGCAGGTCACGGCGCTGCCCAAGGCGTCGAGCGACACGTCCGCGCCGCCGGCCGTCAGCTCGCGAATCCGCGCGGGGACATCGGCCGTCGTCCGGGCATCGATGGTTACGGCGGCGCCGAGCCGCCGGGCCAGCTTCAGCACGTCTTCCTCGATGTCAACGCCGATCACCCGGGCCTCCAGGGCGCGGGCGATCATGATCGCCGACAATCCAACACCGCCACAGCCATGGATGGCCACCCACTGGCCGGCCGCGACCCGGCCCTGCGCCACCACGGCCCGAAAGGAGGTGGCGAATCGGCAGCCGAGACTGGCGGCGGTGACGAAGTCCAGCCCCTCGGGCAGCGGCACCAGATTCACGTCGGCGTACCGGATGCCGACGTACCGGGCAAACGAGCCCCAACCCGTGAAGCCCGGCTGAAACTGGTGGTCGCACACCTGCTGATTGCCGCCCGCGCACGGCGGGCACGTTCCGCACGCACAGACGAACGGCACCGTGACGCGATCCCCGCGCCGGTACCGGCGGACCTTCCCTCCCGTCTCCACGACGACCCCCGCCAATTCGTGGCCGGGCACGTGCGGCAATCGGGTGATATCC
>VGYL01000665.1 GCA_016872975.1 Planctomycetota bacterium | reverse complement strand
GTTGATGCGGGCCAACGCGGCCGGGGTGCCCTGTTCGACCTTGACTACGACGATCGTCGGCTCTTCGGGCTTCAGGCGCAGGGCCGCGCGGACCTCGTAGGTCACGTCCTTGACGGTCAGGCCGAGCTTGTCGTTCTTGTACCTGGCTGCACTGAGCATGTCGCGCGGGGCCTGCTCGATCGTGAACTCCTTCTCCAGGATCTGGCCGCCGTGGAGGTAGCTGAGCTGGACCGTCGTCCCCTGGCCGATCGCGCCGAGCACGCGGTTCACGTAGTTGTCCTGGCTGGGCCAGGGCCGCGCCCGGGGCATGCCGTACCCCAGGGCCGCGAATTCCTTCGGGACGTCGACCTCGTCGAAATCGGGCACGCCGTAGGTTTCGCGGTCCTCGCCCGCCAGCTCGATCGGCCAGGGTGCGCCGGGTACGGCGATCTTGAGCAGGATGTCGCCGACGGCCAGGCCCATCCGGGCCGCAGGCGAGCCGAGGTACACCCGGTTGATCACCACGCCGATCTGCCCATCCTGCGTCGGCTCGCGGAGGTCCATCTGCTTGATCATCTCCTTGTCCGGGGCGGTGTACTCGACACCCAGCCAGACCCGCCGTTTCTGCTCGTCCTTGTCCAGGTGGTGGATGTACCGGTCGCAACTGGCGGGCAGGTCGCCGAGCAGGCGGGCCATCTCGGCCGCGTCGAACAACTGGGTATCGCCGGGATACCCGTACCGGGCGCCGGCCCGCGCACTGGGCCGCGGCCGCGACACGGCGAAGGAAAGGGAAACTCCGTACGGACGATACCGACCCGACTCGCGCCCGAGCAGATACGGCTCCAGGCGGTCGCTCTCGCGCCGGGCCTGGCCGACGAAACCGATGAGCTGCCCCTGGCGGTTCAGGAGCCAGCCGCTGGAAGACAGCGGGCGTTCCGGCGCCGGATACCATTTGTCCTCGTACCCTTGCTGCTTATCGACCCAGCGATTGGGTACGATGCGCACGTCCATGCCGGCCAGCTCGCTGGCCCAGACCGCCCAGAAAGGCTCCAGCCGGGCCACTTTCCCGTTCGCCGGGAAGGCGATGGTCTGGGGCAGCTTGCCCGTCTCCAGCTCGATCACGGTCGCGGCACAGTCCTTGAGGACGCCGCCGAAGCGGGCGGACCGGTCCTCGTCGCCGACCTTGACCGTGATCGTGTCGATCCCGGCGACCAGCTCCTTGGACAGGGCCTGCGGGATCAGGAGCTGGTTCGGGGCAAAGCCCAGGCCGTAGACCAGCAGTTCCTCGACCTGCGCTCCGGCGGAGCGTCCCCGGAAGCGGCGGCCGAAGTCGAGCTCCTCTTCCTCCTGCGGCTCGGGGCGGGGCATGATCCGGATTTCGTAGAGGTTCCGGGCGAACTCTTTCCGGATCTTCTCTTCGAGCTGTTGCTGCTGCTCGTCGGAGACGCCGGGATCGGCCAGGATGTCCCGGCCGCGCCAGAGGGGACCGCCGGGGCCCAGATCGATCTCATCGAGGCAGGTGATCCCTACCGGCCGGCCCTCGGCGTCGCACAGGACGCCCGCGGAATACAGGCCGGGCATCCGGATACAGGGGCCGCAGTCCACGTCGCGCCCCCAGTTGAAACCGTACTCGCACGCCCGCACGTAGATGTGGTAGTACCGGCTGGCTCCCATCGTGGCGACGAACAGCTTCGTCTCGGGCGTCACCTCCTCCAGCTTCGCAAATTCCAGCGGTTGCCAGCCGGCGGGCAGCTTGCCCTCGACCCGCAGGAGGCGTCCGGGCGCCTGGGTCAGGAGCCGGTCGGCCCGCGCCGCCACGACGGTTCCATCCGGGCCTTTGATCGTGATCCGGTCGATCACCTCCCGATGCACGGGCAGCCGGTCGAAGGTGAACACCTCGCCCCGGTCGCTGAGCAGGACGCCGATGACGTCCATGGCGTTCTTGTTGAGGATCCGCTGCAGGACGGTTCCGGCCCCGTACTCGGGCATTTCCCCATCATTCAGGTACGGCCGGTCGCTCTTCTTGAGATGGTAGCTGACGACCACGAAGCTACGGGCCGTCTGCTCGTGGATCTTCCGGGCCGGCCCGCTCTCCTCCTCGGCCGCGCGGGCGACTTGCCCGTACAGCCCCAGCCCCATCGATACCGCGACCATCATCACGATCCACATTCGTGCATGCTGAACTTGCATCGTTCTACTCCTGTTCACAGATATCGCCTTTTTCGGCAGAATCATCCGCATTATTTTCCGTCCTCCCGGTCTTTGGTATGGAAGGCATACTCTACTGGTCCGGCTATTCTGATTTTGTGACTACCGGGTGGCAGCGGCAAGCGGAGTCCTCGGAGCTTGCCGATGGTTTCGCCTGCCCGCCATCGGCAAGGCCTACGCAAAGCCTGCGGCCTTGCCGCTGCCACCCGCCGCAGGGCCATCTTGCTTCTGCGCCCACGGGCGAGACGCCCGTGGTACTCATGGGCGCTCGCGCCCATGCTACGAGCGTCTACTCCTGCTCATAGTCCCGACGATAATCGAGGACGATCCATTTGCGCAGGCCGCTGCGCAGGACCTCCAGGAGGATCTTCTTCTCGCGTTTGTCGTCCTGCAGGATCCGCTCGTAGACCCGCTTGACATCCGCCATCGTCTCGACGGGCTCTTTGTCGATGGTCAGCAGGATGTCCCGGCGGCCCAGGCCGGAGTTGGCGGCGTTGCCCGGGTACCGGATGCCCTGGATGAAGACGCCTTTCTCCCGCAGGTAGTAAAGCTGCGGCGTCCGGTCCTTGTTGATCTCCTTGACCGTCATGTTCCAGCGCCGGCAATCGAAGTCCTCGCCCTCCGACAGGCCCTTCAACTCCGGCGTGATCCGGACCTGGACCTTCTCGGAGTCGCGCTGCAGCTCCATCGGGACCGGGCCGTCGGCCTGGAGGTCCGCCAGGGCCCGCCAGATCGCCGGCAGCATCTCGGCGTAAAGCCCGTCGAGGGCCTTGCCGTCGAGGGTCAGCAGGATATCGCCCGCCCGGATGCCCGCCCGGGCGGCGGGGCTGTTCTCCTCCACCCCGGCGATCAGCACCCCGTGCTCGGCGTCGACGAAGGTGTTGCTATGGAAGTCCTTCAGTGCCTGCAGCCGCAGCCCCGTGTGCGCCCGCACGACGCGGCCGTCGCGCTTGAGCCGCGCGACCACATCCTGCACACAGGAGGCCGGGATGCTGAAGCCGATCCCGCTGCCGTCGATCCCCAGGGTGTTGATGCCGACGATGGCCCCGCGGGTATCGATCAGCGGCCCGCCGCTGTTGCCCGGGTTGATGGCGGCGTCCGTCTGAATCCAGGTGTTGTACTTGTACTCGGTGTCGAAGCCGATGTACCGCTGGGCGTTGGAGATGATGCCCAGGCTGATGGACCGCTGAAAGCCGAAGGGGCTGCCCAGGGCCATGACGAAATCGCCTTCCTGCATGCCGGTCGTGTCGGCGAAGCGGGCGTGCGGGTAGCTCTTGCCCTCGGGCGGGTCCGGCAGCCTGAGCAGGGCCAGGTCCGTGTCGCGGTCCGACCCGATCAGCTCCACCCGGACCTGCCGCTCGTCGTACAGGACGCAGTTGATGCGGACGGCCTTGTCCACGACGTGCCAGTTGGTCACGGCGTAGCCGTCCGGGCTGATGATCACGCCGGAGCCGAAGACCTCCGCCTGCTTCTTCTCGCCGCTGCCGTAGTCCTCGACGATGGGCTTCACGAAGATCAACGCCGGAAAGACCTCCGCCCGGGCCCGGCTGATAATCTGGCGAAAGTCCGCCGGCTCCTGGCAAATTGCCTGACTTGCCATGCCTGCTATGATTGTCACCAGAGTCGCAATGATCCCCGCCCGTACCGATATTCGTCCTGCCGTCATGAGCATCCCCACTAACAGACTCGATCCAGTATCCCCTCGACGCGGGACCATCCGATCCTACCCCGACAAGGCTACCGAGCCCCGGCCCCTGAGGCAAGGGAATTCTCACCTCGGGTGCTCCCGGCCTCCCGCGGCGGACTCGCCCCGTAGCGTGGGCTCCAAGCCCATGCCACGGCCAACCGGCTTCTCACACGCCCTCTCAGGTGCTTGCCGTCCTCTGCTCTTTGTCATCCGTCCTCGGGAACGTGGCGCTCTTGGCGTCTTGGCGCGAGGTGATCTTGGTTCCGGCCGCTGGCTGGGGCGCTTCACACAACAAGCCAGAGTCTGGCCAAACGGAGAATAAGTCCCCCAAACGCCGGACAAGAGAGAGCACCAGCGGACCGCGTTGGTGCTTGCGACGGCTCTCTCTACGGCCGGGGGTTTGGCGCTGCGGGACATCCGGGGACCGCCGTCCGCGGAGAAGAGGGTCAGGTCAAGTCCGACGAAGCGTTT
>VGYL01000664.1 GCA_016872975.1 Planctomycetota bacterium | reverse complement strand
GGTGTTCAGCACGACTACCGGCTCGCGGCATAGTCTCAGGCTTCGATAACTCCCACCTACGGCGGAGGAGCGGGAACACGTGCGTCCCGTCTTCGCCTCCACTGGCCTTCGTCGGCCGAACCAGGCCTCGGGATCGCCTCACGAAGATCCGTCCCTACCCTCGCAAGCCGTCAACGGCTGCCTCTCTGCGTCGGAATCAGGTCCATGACGCTCGGATGAGGTTCTCGCGGAGCACGGGTCGAACCTGGCCGCGTCCCGCGCATCTCCCGCCTGATGGCCCTCGCGATCCGCTTCGATGCGCTCCTGCGCCAGGGCGCGGTTCGGGGCTACGCGGACCTCGCCAGGCTCGGCAACATCAGCAGGTCGCGCGTCAGCCAGGTCATGGATCTGCTGAACCTGGCCCCGTAAATTCAGGAGGAGATCCTCTTCCTGCCACGAACAATCGAAGGCCGAGACGCCGTCACCGAACGCCAACTCCCAGGCATCGTGGCCGAGACGGACTTGGACAGGCAGATGGAGATGTGGAAGGCGCAGAGTGGATGCGAAGCGAGCGTCCTGGCCTGTCCTCGCGACACCCACAATGCCTTGCGGTGAGCGCCTGGATTCACCGGAAGAGGTGCTTGACCTTGCCCCAGCTCAATCTCTCCACCGGGGTCTGCGAGCAACCGATACCGAGCGCACCGATCTGGCCGCAGCCCGCGGGAGCATTGCCAGCGGCACAAGGGCTCTCTGCCGCGATCCGATAATCACCGGTTGCCTCCCCGCAGAACAGAGGGTCTGCACTGATGTTATGCTCTCGTTCCACGTCGCAGCAGAGAATCCTGACCGATGTGCTATCCGGCCAGATGTTATTACATCCGAACATGCCCCCCGGACCATAGACGATGTCGACCGGTGTCCGCTTCACGATATTCCTCGTAAACTGCAGATCACTGCCGGAGTTGACTGAAATGCTCACCTTCGCGTCTACAAACGTATTGCCCTCAACCGTGACCCGACCCTCTTCCGGCCCAATCCGAACACGCGGGACATCGCTTGGTCCCTCAGATCCAATGAAGACATTGTCTCTTAAGACTACCTCCTGGTATGAACAGCAAATCTCATATCGATCAAGGTTCACGTATGTCGCGGAGGGCACGCCCTGGTCTAAGAGGCGATTGCCGATTAACTCAACGAGATTCGTGATTGTGAATATTGAGTAACTATAGACCAGGTTATCGCCTCCAAGAATAGTGCAGTCCTCGAGTCGAAGGTGCGCGGTATGATGCGCCCGGATAGCCTGCCCGGTCAACGCTGGTTCGCCTCGGGTGTCGAATTCACAGCGCAGGAAGACTGCGCGCCCCCAGTGAAGGCCGACATGAGCCCCGAAGGAGACCGCTCGATTATTGCGGAAGACGCAGTCGGTGACGGTAGCTCTGACTGCATCACCGTCGATATAGAGGGCTCCACCCCTTCCATGCCAACCAGAAACAGCTGCATTGCCCTCGAACATACAATTGCGAATCGCGATCTCAGCGGGACAACTCTCGCAGGCTTGCAACGCGATTGCACCGCCCGCCAGGTGGATGTCCGGAATCACAGATCCGGTCCCCCCGCGGAAGGTAAAACCGGTGATAGTCAATGCTGGTAGATGTGCCTCGAGCGCGTACACAATGCTTCCTTGGCGTCCCTCAATTGGTACGCTGCCATCGAGCGTGGTCCCCGTGGGTCCCTCGCTGCTGAGGAGAACAAGCGGGTGCGGGGGAATTGGGATGTGCTCAAAGTAGACACCGGGACCTACGAGAACGGTGTCGCCGGCACCGGTTTCAGCGATGACTCTCCCCACCTGATCTGTATGGTTCTCGGGATCCCAATTTACCTCCCAGAGCGCACCGATGGAGAGCCATGCCAGCGCGACGAGGCCAGCATGATAAAGCTGCCCACTATCGAGCAGGTGTCCCCGTAGCCTGCTACACGGCCAGGTTCGGTCTTCGAAGACAGACCACATGTTCTTCAGTTTGTCCTCTCGCGCTACCGAATTACGACGAGCTTAGCCGTACCCCTTCCCAGTGAGTTTCGGATCTGAAACCAGTATACGCCTGAGTTGACTTGCCTGCCACTCGCATCCCGGCCGTCCCACGAGAGAAGATGCTCCCCTGCCGATTCCTCTTGCGCCTCCCACTCTCTCACGCGCTGTCCCGCTACGTTGACCACCGTCTTCTTGACCCTGCTCGCAGCAGGCAACAGGTACCGTACATCCCACCGTCCGTCTGCAGTCGCCTTCGCGAACCGAATCCTCGGCCGCTGATTCAAGCCCTCGCCGTAAGGCGTCTCTTCCGCGCTTGCCGCGGGCCCATTGCACATCACCTGATACTTCATGGTGATGTCCGACCCCGGCACCAGGAACTCCCATGCCTGCGTGCTCTCGTTCCATTTGGCGTAGTCATACCCATTGATGGTCGCCGCTCCAGTCTCCTGATCGATCTTCGTCATCCAACAGTCGTGGTATCCTTGCTCAGCGAGAAACAGCTTGAAGTTGTCGTAGTGGTTAGACAGCGGCCACTGCTCGTACCCCCAGGCGCAGAAGGTGTTCGATGCCCTGGGACGGGGCCAGGCGACCCAGACCAACTCACCCTGCGAGTCGGGATACCGAACAGCCGGTACATGAATGTCGGCACTCGCAAGATACTGACGCCAATGACCGATGTGGGCTCCAGCTGTTATGTAGAAGTCTCTGACTAACGTAAAACGCCAGTTATCATTATCCCCTCCACTTTGCCGCGCAGTGCGCGTGCAAGGGTAGTCGGGGTTTCCTAGAGGATCGTAGTAGAGCCAATTCTGAGCAAACCAGGCAGCCTTCTGCAGGTCCAGTACCCCCTTGCCGTAGTACTGCGCAGGGCAGTTCTGGCAAGCCCGATTCGGCTCTTCCCATGGCGTGTTGCTATAGGGGCGAGCCGTTGCCTGGAGCAGTCCTATTACCTCTTCGACGGGGGCGTAACTCTGGCCACGGTTGTTCTCCGGAGCTAGGGCCCAAGATTGGAGTAGGCCCACCGCTCCTGTCACCTGCGCGGCCGCGGCGGAACACTGTAATGTAGTATAAGTGTACTCACTCTGATCGCCCGCCTTGGCGTCGGTTGTCGCAGCCGTCCCGGATGCTGGAGCGGAGAGATCTACGACACTACCTTCGGGAGGATACTGCGAAGGGCCGATTGAAGTGCCGTTGATGCGCTCATAGCAGGAGGATACGGGCCAATCCCAGAACTTCCCTTCCCAGTTGGCTCCACCAACGCCGAGGACGAATGGTAGGTTTGCTGGGTAGTATGTCGTCGGAACGGTCGTCACATAGTCGGCGCTCGAAGCAACGAACGCAGCGCGCCCCGCTAGGAAGACATTCCACATGGAAGCGACCTGATCCAGTTCGAAAGGGAATCCCGAATAGGCGAAGGTGGAGTTGAAGACGACTATGCGACCGGGCAATCCGGGCCACTGATCATCATAATAGAGCGCCTTGAGGACCTTGTCGTCCCAGGTGTCCGCGTCGATCGAAGCACAGCCCTCTACTTGCAGGCGACAGCTATCGGCCGCGCAGCCGGCGTTCTCTATATCAAGGAGGCGACAGTCGCCACACACGCCGACGACACCCTCATAGTTGTTCGCTCGGGCAGCAGCCACGCCTGCCATCCGCGTCCCATGCACGTGACACCAGTCATAGTCTGGATGACGATGGAGATCCTCCTTCTGTTCTTGAGTGAGCTGAATGAGATTGTTGAGGTCGCCATGTGCGTTGTATTGATCGCGGAAATTGCCCTGAATCCCCGTGTCGACAAAGGCCAGTGTAGCCCTCGGATCGCCAAAACCTATCATTCCCCAAGCCTCCTCGGCCTTGATGTCCCGGCCTGCAACTGCCTGCCCGCAAGGAGCGCCCGGGTCATGTTTGACGCGGACGCCGTCATTGTGGAGGTGCCATTGAGCATCCTGGGTGATGGGTCCAAGAGAATCATAATGGGGGTCGTTGGGGGAGGTCGACACTGGGTAGCTGGCCGAGTTGACGACAATCCAAGCCAACCGCACGCGGGGATCCGAGTTTATGACGGGGAGGGCGCTCATGGCGACTTGGGGTGTTGCAAAATGAAGGATGAAGAAGTTCGAGATGTCCGGTACACGAATGGGTCTTAGATTGAGGTCAAGTTGCAACGTGTCGGTAAGGTCATACCCAGGGTAACATCTTTGGATCGCGACAACGGCTGCTCGGTGAAATGCACCAGCCAACTCCGAGTTGGTGCAGTGCACATCTGAAAGGAGAACCGGATCAGCTTCCTCCCGGTCGATGACTAATGTTCCAGGTTGGAGATAGACCTTGATACGATCT
>VGYL01000663.1 GCA_016872975.1 Planctomycetota bacterium | reverse complement strand
GCCAGGCCGCCGGAGTGTTCCAGGCACTCAGCGGCGCCGAGGCCGGGTACCGGACGGTCAGAGAGAAACCCAGACCGTCCGTGTTGCGGAACCAGTTGTCGCGGTAGCAGAAGCTATGGATGACGGCCCCCGCGGCATCCTGCAGCTCGATCCGCTCGCTGTCGTCACTGAGGCGTCCCATATACTGGCCCGCTACCAGCAGCCCCGGACCGTAGCGAGCCTCAAAGGCGGCGCGGTCCCGCACGACGACGCAGAACGCCCCCGGCGCCAATGGCACGTCCGGGAATGTGAACTGAATCCCCTGGGTGAACCTGACCAAGCTGAGGTCGAGGGTCTCGGCGCCGATGTTGGTCAGCTCGACGTACTCGGCGTTGGGATCGCCGGGGACACCCGTATCGAGGGGATGGTACATGATCTCGCTGATGCGCAGGCTGTCTTTGACCGGCCCGACGGCAAAGGTGGCCTCGGCCAGGGCGCTCCAGGCCGTGCCGCTCCGGAGACGTGCCTTGACCCGCGTGGTGCGCGTCAGGGGGATTGGATTGAGGTAGAGCTGCGGACCGGCCGGATCGTCGTGGACGGGCTCCTGGCGAGCCGTGAGCTCGGCCGCGATGAGAAAGTCACTATTGGTCACGCCGGCATTGAGGGCGTGGATGGCCAGCACGTTGTCGCCCTGCCGCAGCTTGCCGAGGTGGCCGGAAAGATCGATCGGCTCGAAAACCACCGCTGCGGCGTTGTCGCGGCTGACCGTGGCCGCGGAGTTCCAGGCGGGATCGCCCGTGAAATTCCGTCGGGCGACCTCGGAGCCGTTGAGATAGGCCACGAAGCCGTCGTCGTATTGCACCGCCAGGGTCAGGGTGCTGAGCTTGCCGGGGTCCCCATCGAACCGGAACGGGTACCGGAGATAGCAGGAGCTGTTGATGTTGTACATCGCCGCGCTGAGGTTGGCGCTGATGTGGGACTCGAACCCGGAGCCGCGGCCGAAACCGACGCCGCCGGGCAGTCCGGAGGACACCTGCCAGGAGGAGTCGTCGAAGCTCCGGGCGCTGCGCCAGTCACCGGCCAGCGGGCCCGTGGGAACCAGAATGCGCTTGGGCGAACCCCCGGCCACCAGCGTCGTGACCATCGGTCCCGGCGCGTCGGACTGGGCCGGGTCGGTCCCGTCCAGCGTATAGTAGATCGTCCCCCGTCCACCGGCGACCGTCAGGGACAACTGGTCGCCGGGCAATACCTGGCCTCCGTTGCGTGCCACCCCATTGACGGCAAATCCGGGAGCGGCGAAGGTGTACACGCCCTCCCGTGCGCAGGCCTCCAAGAAGATGCTCTGGCGGTTGGGTGTCCACGTGTCGATGATATACGTGTTCATGTTGGGGATGACGCTCCGGACCTCCTCGCGCAGTTCGGAGAACCGCCGGCGGATGTTCTCCTCGGTCAGCGCCCCGCCATGGTGGAAATGCCGGTAGAGGCGGTCGCCGAAGAGCCGCCGGAACTCCGGGTTCGCCTTGAGAGCCCGATAGAGATAGCCGTTGGCGTTGTTCTGGGAATTGAGTTCTACCAGGCGAGTCACCTGCAGGTCGCCGGGACGAAACGTGCCTTCGGCGTCCCAGACGAAGAACTTCCATCGGCCCGTCGCCGAGCGCTCGCAGGCGGCGGACCAGTTGTTCTGCGGCCAGTCCCAGTCGTTGGGCCACAGGCGGACGATCAGGTAGTCGATGAAGGAGACGACATCGACCTTCTTCTGGAACTCGGCGTAACGGACGGGGTCGGCCAGGTTCTGACTTTGCGCCGAGCTGAGCATGGCATTCCATGACAGCATGTCGCCGTCCCGAACACCGTTCATGGTTATGACGTCCCAAGGCTGGTCGCTCTCGAACCACTGCTGGCAGCTCTCTTCCTTCACGTGCTCGGTCGGGTTGTAGTAGCCCTTGTACTCCCCGTTGATGAAGAGATTGGCGAAGGTGCCCGAACAGGCCGCCTGGCCCATGTCCTTGTGCAGCCGTCGGAGCAGCTCATCCTGGATGAAGGGATTGGTGCGGTCGTTGTGCCCGGCCCGCAGGACCACGGTCGCGAACTGCTCGACCTCGGAGTGCGGGATCAGCGGGTACGCGAGCCGGCTCTGCCCGTACTCACCGCGGAAATAGAGCCGCAGACTGATCTTGCCGTTGCCCGACCAGAACCCGTTCTGCCGGATGTAGCGCGGGCGCATCCAGGGACTGCCGTGGACGCGCAGGCCGCAGTCGGCCTGGAATCCCTCGTCGTGGCCCTGGAAGATCCATTCGGTCGAGACGCGCCGCTCCAGGCCACGGGCGAGGATGTTGTTATAGCTGCCCACCCCGCTGGGACCCCACACACCGTCGGTGTAGGCGCCGCCGACGATCGCCATCACGCCGTTCGGCTCGTAGAAGACCGAGCCGGCGTCGCCCACGAGGGAGACGACGGGCAGGATCTTCAACTCCGCCCGCGGGTCGAAGAGGTACGTGTGTGTGTACACCTGGGTCGGCTTCCAGCCGGGCTTCTGGGCGATCACGCGCAGGCACGTCGTTCGGCTGATGCGGATCGGGCCGCTGTAGGGGATGATCCCCGTGTCCGGCTCGGCGGGCTGGGTAGCACCGCGACCCCGGGCCGCCGGCGGCGGCGCAGTCGCCCGTGCCTCGTTCGGGGCGTGCCCCTCCAGGGTGTACAAAATCCGCGCGTCCTCCGTCGCCGTCCGGATCGTCACGTCAAAGGAACTGTCGTAGAAGCCCCGTTCGTGACTGAAGCGCAACGGGGCCACTTCGCCCAGATACCCTTCATTGTTCGCCTGCCCCGGGGTGGGCACTCCGAAGAACCGCAGGGTCTGGCCGCCATCCGGGTAGCGGCCATACGAGACGTCCGGCGTTTGTGCGGCGAACACCAGGCTGTCGATCCGCGTGACGCCGTCGGTGTCGAACAAATGGACTTCGTCGCCGTCGGCACTGAGGCGAAAACCGGCATGCAGGCCGGCATCGTGGACGTCCCCGTCGGCCCAGATGAGCAGATACCCCTGGGGACGAAGCACGTTCCCGCCGCGCTGGCCCGTCGGGCTCGGAATCCGCCATTTCCTGGGCACGGCTGGATCGTCCGTCAGGTACATGCCCGTCACGTCCACCGCGGTGCCCCCAGCGTTGTACAACTCGATCCAGTCATCGAAGTCGCCCTGCGGATCGGCGAGGGTCCTGCTGTTGGAGGCCATGACCTCGTTGATGACGAGCGCGGGCTGGGAGAGGCCCGTCGAAGTTAGCAAGAAACAAAGCCCCAGGGCCCACAGACAGGAAGCCACGGGTCTGGGATAGCCGTTCCACAGTCCTGATGCGATCACCGAGTTGCTCCTCCTGAAATTCACGTCACCAGTATAGCAGATCGGTCGTCCCAAATCGAGCAAATCTCGTCTCTTTCGTCCGCCGCAAGGGTTCTTTGTGGCAGCTTATCGGACTCCCCCGGGGTGTCTGTGGCGACGCTGCGAAACCCTGGCATCGTAATGCAGCAAGATGCGCGGCCCCCTCTGCGGCGAAGCGTGGAAAAATGTGTCACAAATGGGTCGGCAAGGGGCACAGACTTGTAGAACGGCAGGCCGTGGCTTCGGGGCCAAAGGGCCGGCCGATCGGTTTCTTTGCAGGAGCGGGTGGATGCTGATATAATAGTGCGTGCGGAGGGGAAGGGGGTAGTTTTGATACAGGAGGGTCGGAGTATGTTCCGGCGACTGTCAGTTTTGGCATGCGTCATCGGGCTCTATGCAACGGTTGGGGCCGGCGCGGCAAGCACGCCGGTTGTGCCACGCCAGAGCGGCCTGCGGCTGGCCAACGGCCTGAAGGTCACTTCCGTAACGCCTTCCGCCCAGTCGCCCGGGCCGTCCGGCCGCCTCTCGATTGCCGGCGAGAGCGGGTCGCTGCCTCGGCCTCCTATGGCGGGCTTCTCGCCCCTGGTGGCCATCGTCACCTCCGACCGGCGGAGCACCGACGACTTCGACTGGGAACACGCCTTGACGAGCGCCTACGTTGGGCGGCCGCTCAATCCCCCGGCGGAGAGAAACTTCGTGGTCGGCGTCCTGGACACCGGCTCCACGGTCGATCTGGCGGCCGGCGAAAGCAGGGAGATCCTGGGATTGAAAGGCCGCTATCTGACGCCCAGCGAGGTTCCGATTGGCGGGGTCAGCGGGATGATCGATGCCCGGGTCACCGCCCCCATCGGGGTCTTTGCTGCCGGCCTGGGGGCCATCAAACCCGACGGCCAGCTCGATCTCTCGAAACTGGTCGGGCACACCAACGTGGCGGCCCTGGCGTCGCCGCCCATCGAATGCGACACGGGCGAGAGCATCTCCGCCATCGTGGGGACGCCCCT
>VGYL01000662.1 GCA_016872975.1 Planctomycetota bacterium | reverse complement strand
TGGCAGTCGAGCAGGCCCGCCAGGATCTTGTGCAGGGTGTAGTAAGGCGCCCAGACCTGATTGTTCTTGGTGCCGTAGGTGGCCCCCTGCTCGAGCATGATGAACTGGTCGGGCGGGTAACCGCTGATGAAACCCTTGCCCCAATTCCAGTAATCGGTCCGGATGCCCGCGACGCTCAGATCGGAGTCGTAACCCTCCTTGCCGGGACCGGGCGGGACGGCGGTCGGATCGGGGTTGCACGGCCCCCCTTCGCGGGCGGGCGTCCCGGATTTGCGAGACAAGTCGTACAACACGTCGATCATGCAGTTCATCTTCCCGAGGAAATTGGCGCGGAGATCCTCGTCGTACGTCGCGCCCGCGTAGGCCTGCGCGAGGGCGGAGAGATAGTGGCCGCTGGCATGGCCGCGCAAGCGCGTGGTCTGATCATCCCAGACCCGCAGCCGAATGACCCCCGGCGGTTGGGGCTGCCCGAAGGCATCGCGGAAGTTGTAGAGAAAGCTGTTCGGATCGGTCTTCGCCAGGGCCAGCACGAACTTGTCGCGGTTCTTGAGAAACGGCGTGTCGCGGCCGTTCTCGTCCCGGTCCAACACGACCTGCCCCAGCGGAAACGACGCCAACTGGCGCTGCGGCCGGTGCGCGCCGGCCGGGTCGGGAACGGGCTTCACCGTCACTGTGGCCTTGGGCTGGAAGGGAGTGCCGGGCACCGTGCCGGCGACGGTATAGGTCCCCGGTTCCAGAACCTGATGGTTATCCGTAGGGGCCGGCCAGATCACGCGGACCATCGGCCCCTTCCCGCCATCGCGGTACGTCCCGGCCAGAGTACGTGGCAGACGCGGCAAATGGCCCACGATCGTCTCGGTAGCGATGTCCGGCACCCCCACCAACGGGGATGCGGCGGGCCCGGCAGCGATGGCGGCCTGGTCGGATGCCCGCCCGGGACCTGCCAACAGCTTTACAATGAGTACGCAGAGCAACGCGCGCGACACAGATCCTCTGGCCATTGCGACACCTCCCATCGAACGGAATCCGACCGAAATCAGGCAAGAGAATCCTACGCGGGATGAATGCCGGACGCAACGCCGGAAAAGGGGACATTCTACTTTTCCCTTGCCGTGTGCGACTACATTTTGCGGGGGAGACGGCCCTGGGCCGAAGGCCCTGGTTCGTAGTGTGCTCGTAAGAGCATAAGGAGAGAAATGCGGTACCATTTCTGGCTCCCGTACGTTCCTTGTATGCTCTTACGAGCACACTACGAACCGGCACGCGGGAGGTTGGGATCCAAAGGCCATGTCGGCCCCACGAGAATCAGTCGCACACCCTTTGCCGCACAGGAGCCGGACCTCCGTTGCCGCGGTTCATGGGAGGCCGAGACAGTACAGGAACTTGTCCGAGCGCAGGAGCAAACGGTTGCCAGTGACGGCAGGACTGGCGTTGAACATGCCGCCGTCGCCCAGATCGTTCACGGCCAGCAGCTCGTACTTCGGGGCCGCCGCGACGACAAACACCCGGCCGTTGCGGGCGACATAGTACAGTTTCCCGTCGGCCAGCAGCGCCGCGGCGTAGACCTGGCCGGCCCGCTCGATCCGCTCCTCATACACGATCCGGCCGGTCATCGCCTCGGCACAAAAGGCCGTGCCGCGGCTCTCATGCATCCAGTACAGATGTCCCTCATGGAGGACCGGGGAGGAGACGTTCGAGCCCTTGTCGCTGGTCCAGAGCCGGTGGGTGGCGGTGACATCGCCGCGGCCGCCCGCCCGGATCGCCACCGCCGCGACGCCCGAACGGCCGCCCAGCGACCAGATCACGCCATCCCGCGCCACCAGGCTGGGCACGATGTACCAGGTGATGTCGTTGCCGCAACTCCACAACTGCTTGCCGGTAGCCGGGTCGAATCCCAGCACCTTGCGGGGCATGGCGACCACCAGCTCGCAGGTCCCATCCTTGAGCGGGGCCAGCAGAGGCGTGTTCCACGCTTCGCGGATGCCGCCGGCCCGCCATCGCTCCCGTCCCGTGCTCTTGTCCAAAGCTACCAGGCTTTCACTCTCCACGCCGGCGTTGACGATCAGCAGATCGCCGAACACCACCGGCGAAGCGCCCGAGCCCCACCCGTGGAGGTTGGACCCCAGGTCCGTCCGCCACAATTGCTTGCCCGCCAGATCGAAGGCCAGGGCCCCCGATTTGCCGAAGAAAACGTACACCCGTTCCCCCTCAGTGACCGGGGTGCTGGAGGCGTAGCCGTGATCCTCGCGGATCCTGGCCTGCTCCGGCAATTGCGGCGCCACGGGTCGGTCCCAGAGGAGGCGGCCGCTGTCCCGATCGAGACAGACGACGTGCAGCTTCAGATCGCTCATCTCTCCGGTCCCGCTCCTGCCGACGCCGAAGCCGCTATAGCAGGTCAAGAAGATCCTGCCGCCGGCGACGATCGGACTCGAAGCGCCGGGACCGGGCAAAGCGGTCTTCCAGACCACGTTCTTGTCGGCACTCCAGGTCAGGGGCAAGCCGGTATTCGCGCTCGCGCCCCGGCCGCCGGGGCCGCGGAATTGCGGCCACTCGGCCACTTGCTCCTGGGCTCGGAGTCGCTGGTCGCCTCCAAGGGCAACGACGATAAAGATCAGGCACAGCATCATGACATGGAACAATCGCATCGAGGGTCTCCTTGTGTGGTTCAGGCTCCCGGCTTCTCTTGCCGGAAGATGGGGTTCGTGGACCGGGCCATCTGCTGGAGCGTCTCTCTTTCCTTCTGCGAGATCGGGCGAAAATCCATCGCCAGCTCCAGGGCCAGGCGAAAGAGCGACTCGTCGCCCGGCGGGATCGCGGCGGTGACCGGCTGGCTCAGCGTGAAATACAGGCCCAGCTTGGCCTCGGCGCGGTCGGTCAGGGGCTGGTACCAGCACTTGGGATACTGCTTGCGCGCCGGGTCGTCCTTCGCCCACCGCTGCCTGGCCATCGCCTTGAGGGCCAGGCGGGCGACGCCCTTCGACTTGGCGGCCGTGACGATGCGCGGGCCGAAGTTGCCTTCGTAGTACGTCGCGAAGTTGATCGGGAACAGGATCGAGTCGAAGTCGTAGCGGTCCATGGCCGCCAAAGCCGCCTCTTCGGAGTGGGCGGAAAAGCCGAGATAACGGACCTGTCCCTGCTTCTTCGCTTCGAGGAAGACCTCCATGGCGCCGCCGGGTCCGAACGCGGTCTCGACATCCTTCTGCACGTCGGAAAGGGCGTGGAGCTGGTAGAGGTCCAGGCGGTCCGTACGCAGCCGTTTGAGCGATTCCTTCAACTCGGCGGCGGCCCCTTCCCTCGTCCGCTGTTGCGTCTTGCCGGCGAGAAAGACGTTCCTGCGGTACGGCTCCAGGGCCGGCCCGAGCTGGATCTCGGCATCGCCGTAGTTCGGGGCGACATCGAAGTAGTTGACACCCTTCTCCACCGCCTCGGCCACCACGCGGTTGGCCTGCTCCTGTGGAACGCGGCTGACCACAATCCCGCCGAAGCCGATGATCGACAGCCGCTCGCCGGTATCGCCAAACGCCCGTTGCGGCAGCTTCGCCGCGTTGTGGCAGGGACATTCGTCCTCGGCCGCCCCCGCGTGCGGCACGACGCCCCCAGCCACCACCGATCCAGCCGCCAGTGTGCCCGTCCTCAAGAATTCCCTGCGTTCCATCGTTTTGCCCTTCTATCTGCCCAGGTTCGTTCGTCGGTCATGATGCTCTCCCGAGATACGCAGGACCCCGCTTGCGGTTCGGCAGAACCGCCGTGGACACCCCGCTACCGCGGCGCTCTTGGCACCAGAGAACCCGTCTGTTCGCGGAAATCCCAAGCACCAAATTCCAAATCCCAAACAAATCCAAATCCAAAGCACAAATGACCGAAACACAGACGCCGGCCCGACGCCATTCATGTCGTTGCGAGGAGCGCAGCGACGAAGCAACCTCCGGCCCGCATGATCGGAGGAGGAGATGGTCTTGCTTCGCTCGCAATGTATGTTTTGAATTTTGGACATTGGGTGATTTGTTTGGGATTTGGGATTCGGAATCTGATTCCATTCCGCGCGTCCTTTCAGCTTCTGGACTTGAGTATGCTCACAGATGCCACGGACTGCGCCACGCCCGCGTCAACATCCGGTTCGCCTCCGCGTCGTCGAGGAACCGCTCGGCCCCGGGGTCCCAGCGCAGCTTGCGGCCCAGGCGCATCGCAATGTCGTTGACGTGGCAGACGGTGTCGGTCCGCACCGCAGATTCGATGGACGACACCGGCGTCTGGCGGGTCCTGACGCAATCGAGGAAGCCGCCCCAGTGGTCCGTGCCGATCGTGAAATGCCGCTCGGTCGGGCCGATCCGCTCCTGCAGAAGCGACTTCGGC
>VGYL01000661.1 GCA_016872975.1 Planctomycetota bacterium | reverse complement strand
TTTGTCACTATGTTTAGGCGGGAGCCCAGCCCCGAAACCGCGTTCTTGCCCTCAAGAACTCAGATTCAACCGCAAAAACCCCGCCCCAGTTGTCAAACATGCGCTAGTACCGCATTTGACAAGTACCGCGACTATGGTGGTAGATTGCCGCGCTCGGCGAGCCTCGCTCGCAATGACATAGGGCGCCCAGGTATGTCATTGCGAGGAGCTTCAGCGACGAAGCAATCTCTACCCTATAGTCTCAGGATTTGCGAAATGCGGTACTAGGCGATGGCGGGTTGCCCGTGCGCAGGACCATCGCCAAGGCCTGCCGGCCTTGACGCTGCCACCCGTCGCCGGGCGGCGCGGGTGGTTTCGCGAGACGGTTTCGAATACATGCCGGGCGGCGGCCCCAGCGGGCCTTTTGTCCGGCCAACACGGAAGTCGCGATTGCATTTTGAGGCTCGTCGGGTTAGAGTAGCGGCGCGTATCGAGTTGGAAATCCATGGCAGCGGCATGGGCGGCCCGGTGCCCGACGTGCTTGCGAGGTACGGAACATGACGGAACAGAAGCCGACGCGCGAAGCAGCGTTTGCGTTGCTGCGGCAGTACAATCAGAACGAGGCTTTGATCAAACACGCCCTGGCGGTCGAGGCGGTGATGCGGTACTGCGCCCGCCGGCGGGGCCAGGACGCCGAGATGTGGGGTGTGATCGGGCTGGTCCACGACCTGGACTATGAGCGATTCCCGGACCGGCACTGCCACAAGAGCGGGGAAATCCTCCGGGAGCAGGGGTGGCCGGAGGAATACGTCCGGGCGGTGCTCTCGCACGGCTGGGGGATCTGTACCGACGTCCAGCCGCAGACCGACCTGGAAAAGACCCTCTATGCGATGGATGAATTGACCGGCCTGATCGCGGCCACGGCCCTGGTCCGGCCCAGCAAGAGCGTCCGGGACGTCGAGGTCAAGTCGGTCCGCAAGAAATGGAAGGAGAAATCGTTCGCCGCCGGCGTCAATCGCGAGGTCATCGAGAAGGGAGCCGCCCTGCTCGGGGCCGAGCTCAACGATCTGATCGCCGAAGCCGTCGCCGCCATGCGGGAAGTGGCCGAAGCCATCGGACTGGCGGGCGATCCGGGGCACACGCCCGGGAACGAAATTCGGCAAGCGTAAGAGGTGAACGGTTGAGTCCAGCTCATTGGGAGTCATACGAAATGCAGGATGCACGAGGCCGCAGGATCGGCATGTATGCGAAAGGTGGTCTTTGTCTGGCTGCCGCGCTGTTGTCGCTGGCCGGCTGTGGAGAAGCGCGGAGCAAGAGGTCGGCGTTGACCGAGCCGGAGATCAAAAGGCTGACTCTCGCCCAGCAGCCGGACCGGCCGGACCGGCTCGTCGTCAGCGGCGAGACCATCACGTGGGAGGATATCCTGGCCTTCTTGCCCGACGACGGTCCGACACCGATGTCGCTGAAAGCGAACCTGGAGAAATCCGCCAGGGAGAGCTCGCTGAACCGGTTCTTGGAAGAGCATCGGCTGGTCGTGCACCAGCGACTGGTCAACCGCATTTCCAGCATCGTGCTTTCCAAGCGGGTCGCGCGCGACCTCGGCGACAAGGCCGACGAGAAGCTGACCGAGCTGGCTCAACAGGAGTTGCGCCGCTTCACCCTGGAAGAGCACGGCGGCGACGGCGCCGCGGCCGATGAAGCGTTGCGCAGGATGGGGATGAGCCGCGTCACCTACGTGCAATGGAAGAAGAAGGAGATCCTCGCCCGGGATCTGCTCCGCTCGAAATACCTGCGGAATCGGCCGATCACGTACCGCGAGCTGCAGGCGCGGTACGACGCGATGAAGGACCGGCATTTCGCGCGCGAAGAGGTCCTGCAGTTGCGTCTCATCGATATCGACGTGGCCAGAGTCCGGGCGGAGCACCCGAACGAGGATCCGCAGCAGAGAGCCAAGGACCTGCGCCAGCGGATCGACGCCGGCGAGGACTTCAGCAAGCTGGCGAAAGAGCACTCGCACGGCCTCCGGAGCGAACAGGGCGGCCTCTGGCGGCCGCGCGATCCCGCGGCCCTGGCCCCGCCGTACGATGTGCTGGCCCGCACGGCGCAGAAGATGCAACCGGGCGAGGTCGCCGGGCCTATCGCGGCGCCCGGGCACTTCTTCATCATGAAGGTCGAAGACAGGCAGGAGCGCGGGTATCGGCCTTTGAGCGAGGTGCAGGAGGAAGTCCGAAGGGATATTTTGCAGCAGCGTCTGCGCGAGGTCTCCGACGACATCGACGCCGAGATCCGGCGGCAGGCGGACCTGGCCGACACCAGTCGCTTCGTCGAGTACTGTCTGACCCGGTTCTACCAACAGACGCGCGGCATGGATTAAGGATGATTGATTATTGAAAGAGGAGTCCGGACCTTTCTATGAGATCATCAATTATCAATCATCAATAATCAATTATGGACATCATCGCCCACGGCATCGACCTGGTGGATTTTCCCCGTATCGAGCAGATGATCGAGCGGCACGGGCAGCGTTTCGTCGACCGGATCTTCACCGCCGCCGAGCAGGCCTATGCGACCCGTCATCGGAACACGGTCGAGAAGTACGCCGGACGCTTCGCGGCCAAGGAGGCGGTTCTGAAGCTTGTGGGCACCGGCTGGCGGGGCAAGATCGCCTGGACCGACATCGAGGTGACCAATAACGCCGCCGGCCAGCCTCAGGTGACGTTGTCGGGCGAAGTGAAAGAGATTGCCGACCGGATGAGGATCGCGCAGATCAGCCTGAGCATCACGCATACCGCCAATTTCGCCATCGCCTCGGCCGTCGCGCTGATGGAGGCCAGTGCCCCGTCGCTCGTGACCCGTGACACGAGCCACGCGTCACGAGACACCACATAAATGGGAATCCACGACTTTGATTGTATTGTGGTGGGGGCCGGCCACGCGGGCATCGAGGCCGCACATGCGGCGGCGCGAATCGGCGCCCGGACCTGCCTTCTCACCCTGAGTCGGGCCACGATCGCCAAGATGAGCTGCAATCCGGCGATTGGCGGGCTGGCGAAAGGCCAGATCGTCCGCGAGGTCGATGCGCTCGGCGGGCTGATGGGTCTGGCAACGGACGCCACCGGCATCCAGTTTCGCCTGCTCAACCGCTCGAAGGGACCGGCGGTCCAGTCGCCGCGGGCCCAGGCCGACAAGTACCGGTACCAGGACTTCATGCAGGCCCGGCTCGAGGAGACGCCCAACCTGACAATCGTCGAGGCGATGGCCTCGGACGTTCTGACGCAGAACGAGCAGGTCTGCGGCGTGCGCTGCAACAACGGCCGGATGCTCTCGGCCCCGGCCGTGATCCTTACGACGGGAACGTTCCTGCGCGGCCTGATGCACCTCGGCGCCGAGCAGTTCCCCGGCGGACGGCTGGGCGAGCCGGCGGCCTATGAGTTGTCGCTGAGCTTGGCGCGTATCGGCCTGGAACTGCGACGGCTCAAAACGGGCACCCCGGTCCGATTGGATGCGAGCACGGTCGATCTCGATAAGTTGGAAACCCAGCATGGCGACCCGGAGCCGGTGCCCTTCTCATTTCTGACGGACCGCATCGACCGGCCGCAGACGCCCTGCTGGATCACGTATACCAACGGGCAAATCCACCAACTTATTCGCGACAATCTGAGCCGGGCGCCGCTGTACACGGGCCAGATCACCTCGGTCGGTCCGCGGTACTGCCCGAGCATCGAAACCAAGATCACCCGCTTTGCCGACAAGGACCGCCACCAGGTCTTTCTGGAGCCGGAGGACGAGGCGCGGACAACCATCTACTGCAACGGCATCAGCACCTCGCTGCCCCGCGACGTGCAGGAGCAGATGCTCCGGCTCCTGCCGGGCACCGAACGCGCCCGCATCGTCCACTACGCGTACGCGATCGAGTACGACTACTGTCCCCCGGTGCAGTTGCAGTCCAGTCTGGAGACCCGGAAGATCGCCGGCCTGTTTCTGGCGGGGCAGATCAACGGCACCAGCGGCTACGAGGAGGCCGCCGGACAGGGGATCGTCGCCGGGATCAACGCCGCCCGGAAACTCCAGGGCCAAGACCCCCTGGTCCTGGGCCGGGACCAGGCGTACATCGGCGTCTTGATCGACGATCTGCTCACCAAGGGGATCGATGAGCCATACCGGATGTTCACGTCGCGGGCGGAGCACCGTCTCGCGTTGCGGTCGGACAACGCCGACAGGAGACTGACGCCGACCGGCCGCTCGGTCGGGCTGGTCGAGGAGATGCGCTGGGCCCGTTTTCAGAGAAAGCTCGCGGCGATCGAGGGCCTCCGGCAGTACCTGCGCAGCACCCGCTCGGAGGGCGCAAGCCTCTGGGACCTGCTGCGGCGCCCCGACA
>VGYL01000660.1 GCA_016872975.1 Planctomycetota bacterium | reverse complement strand
TCTGCAAAATCACACTGGTATCCATACCGATGACCTTCCAATAGAAGTTCCGTTTCTATGGGATCATCGGCCGGCGGCATAGGTTTTCTTGAGCTTTTGTAGCGTTGTAGTATTAGGTCCGTGACGTCGACCACAGGGGCAGGGCCCAAATCGATGATTGTGTTGACGGCGATGTCTTGCAGCTCGACATCGACGGGCGGACTTTGGTTGGCAAACTGACGTAACTCCACCTGCACCGCCTTGATCTCGCCGGGGGAGGCAGACTTGGCGGCTTTCTTGGCTTTGACCAACAGACTCTTCAGATCGGCACAGTGACTCATGAATTACCTCCCGGTTAGCTGTCGTGAGCATTCCTAACGCACGTCCCTGACCTTATCGCGGAAAGCGCGGAATCGTTCCGCGTCTGCCTTGACCTGTTCGGCCGCCGCCAGAAGTTCCTCCGTGCTCAGGCGGCTGTTCTCGATGATCGCCAACCGCAGGTCTTCGTGGGCCTTACGCCAAGCGGCAATTGAGTCGCGCGTAGATAGGACCGCCTGAGCGGCCAACTGAATCGAGCGGCGGGTGTCCGCCTCCTGTTCAACGTAAGGAGCCAAATTCATCTCAACGATCGCAATCTGGCTCTCGACATTGACTATCTCGGCGAGATCTGGCTCCGTTGCAGGTTGAGCGGCCGTTGCAGATTGGGTACCCGCGCCTTTCCGCTGCTTAGCTAGCGCCTTCCGTCGCTCAACTAACGCCCCCATGGCCTCTCTCAGTGCTCGGGGCGAAGGCGCGTACCGGATCTGAACGGCAGCGGCTTCCTCAAGCGTGGTCAGGACATCGCTCAGTTTCGTCAGGTCCTTCGCGAGGGCCTCGGCCACTTGGTCCACCGCAACCGCATTGGCGTTCAGTTTCTCCAACAGGTCCTTGTTCGTCCTGTTGATTCGATAAGCTACCAAGGCCCGTTGTGCCGCATCCCGGAACAACTGGAGGCCCTCCGCCACCAGCGGCGCAGCGGCCCCTGTAACGGCTGGTATCTCCTCCCCCACCTTGCTGATCAGCGTTCCTGCAGCCTCAGCTGTTGCCTTGATCTGCTGGACCTTCTCCCGCCCCGCCTCGGCGGTGTTGACCAAGGCACGGCTGTAATCGACCAGGCCGTTGAGGGCGACAAGGCGAACGTTCTCCAGTTCCGTCAGATAGCTGGTAGCCTCTTCATACTTGGCCGTCTGCATTTCACGGCCCTTATCGTCGGGTCCAGCGATCTGTATCTCACTAATCACCTGATGGACGCCCTTGGCGACGGCGATTGTCTCCCGGAAGTGCTGGCGTGTCGCGTCTCGGATCGTGATGGTGGCAGCTCCGAACGGCTTGGCATCCGGTATGGACGATGCGCATCCAGTCAAGAGCAGTACGAAAATCGGGAGCAGAACGACCGACAATAAGCTTGCCATGTTATGCCTGTGATGCATGGGCAGCCACCCTTCTGAAAGACTGTAGATTCCCAGAGGCAGTCACCTACTGTTCGTTCACCTGATGCGTGACTGTCCCAACTATCCATCCGTGCGAGTGCGGACACACCACCCTTGGAGCCGCCCGGCTCAGTTCTCAAATCCCGCTTTCAGAGGTGTCGGATCAACGTTGCTCGGGTTTCACAATTCCAGATAAACAAAATACATCCGGCCGATTCGGCGAGTCAAGGGAAATCTCCAGAATTTGTCGCGACGTGGGACGGGGGAGGTGGAAGCGTCGGGGGGCAAGGGGGGCCCGTCTTAACTATTAACTATTCGCGATTCCTGCGCGGATGTGCGTCACGGCTTCCGTCAAAGCAGGTCTTTGGCCATCCGCTGCGCGAGGTGGTCATGATTCGTCATCAGGCAACAGCCGCGAATCAACACGTGAAACTGGCCGCTCAGTCTCCCCAAGTCCGACAGAAAGCGCTCCCGGTCCCGGCGGTCCAAGACAATCGGCTCCTGCCGCTGCCCGCGATTCATCACGTGGTAGACTGCTCCCGGATACTCGATGCGCAGTGGCCTGACCATGACCCCTGCGTAGCCGAACCCGCACCCCTGTCAACAGGAATAGTTGACCGTTGATCCCGCTGAAAAAGTCCCATTGTGGCGTTTTTACCCGCAGTGTTGACCCCGAAAACGCGGGGGATTTGCCCGGACGGGCGAAAAAAGATCCGGCCGCCTGCTATTTTCTTCTTGCTCTACCGCCGGCCCCGCGCCATAATACAGTATCAGCTTTGCAGCGGCATCATTCGAGAGAATGACAACAAGAGCTATGCGTGAGAGGAGACCGGCGTTGATTGTCTGTCATTATGCTTAGCATACCCTGCGTCAAATGACTTCAGATCATTCCGGCGCAGCGGTGACTCCGCCGATGGCGGGGCTCGCGGGTGAAAGCCTGCGGTTGCGTGCTGCCTCATCCCTGCAACAGTAAGCTAGATGGTGCGGCATGGCCCCCGATGGATATCCCTGAGGGGGCTTTACTTTCAGGAGGATCGCCGTGCTGGTGACCGTGCAAATCCCGATCGCGGACGCCCGTCCCTTTCTCCCACGCCTAAACCTGCGTCTCCCCTTGCCTGATTGGCCCGAGCCGGCCACGGCGGTCGGGCCGCAGTTCGTCCATTATTTCGGCAAGGCCTGCGAACGCGTGGGAGAGCCCGATGAGGCCTGGCCGGATGAAATCAGCTACTGTCGTGCTCGACGGGGGCTTCGGTTCGATCGTTTGGAGACGCGCCACTGTGGGATGCCCGGGCGCAGGTTTCGTCCCCGCTGCGCCTTCCGCAGGCTCTTCTGTGATGGACACGCTGTGGTGCGGGTCGAAGTCGGTATCGCGCACGGGGACCGGACTCGTCCTCTCTGGGATCTGGAGATTGCGGAGGTACTCACCATCGCCCGCGAGATCGCCGAGGTACCGACCTTCGTTCCCACGCTGGACGCCACGGTCAAGCCACGCCCGATTCTGGCGCAGTGCAAACACCTCGCCCGGCTGTATGCGCAGGCCTCGATGAATCACGCCGCCGGGGAGCAATCCCTGGGGGTGCAACTGGTGGAGGCCGCTGATCCCATGGTCTTGGTGGAGTTGAAGCCCCACGAGGCGAATCTCGATCTGAAGCCTCCGTTGGCGGAGGGCTTGCTTGTGGTGGATCGGTCGTACGTGAACGGGGCGACGGCTCTTTTCTGCCGACTGCGCGCCGCAACGGGTATTGTACCGACTTGGATTTTGCAGAAGGGCACGGCCAACCTGGGTCAACTCCGTAGTCTGCGGCTGTGCCTGACGCGGCTGCATGCAGAGAGAGAGGTGCTCGATCTCATCCTCAAGCAGATCAAGCGCGGGCGGCTGTCAAATCCGCCCAGCGAGGAAGAGGTGAACCTGCTCGACTCGTATTTCAATGAGCGAATCAAGATCGTGAATCGTGATACCTGGGGCGGGGTCAGGCAATCCCAGATCGTTGCGGCCTTTGACGCCACGCAAGCGGTGATTCGCCCGGCGTCGCAGGCCCAGTTGGTCTCGCGGTATGAAGGGTCCCGCCGGCAGGTCTGGCAGAAGATCGCGGCCTATCAGGAACAGCGACGCGCCACGCGAGTGGTCCATGTGCTCAACGTGGAGAAAGGAGCCATTATGGTCGACAAACAGGTCAATGTCAGCGGGACGGGCAATATTGTCAATGTGGCGGAATACATGTCCAGCGTGACGAACACGGTGAACAACAACCTCGCGGAATCCAGCGTGGACGCGCAAGTGAAGACACTGATCCAGCAACTCAATGAGCAGATCAAGCAGGTCGCGTCGGCGGCCGATCCGAGTCAGATCAGGAAGATGGGGAAGAATCTGGAGACGCTCAGCCGAGAAGTGGCCAGCGATGAGCCCGAACGTCGGTGGTATGAGTTGAGTCTGGACGGGATCAAGGAGGCCGCCCAAGCGGTGGGCGCAATCGCCAAGCCGATCATTGACATCGCTGGCAAGCTATCCGCGCTCCTGCTGCCATGACGGCGCACTTGGCCTACTCGTTCATGACAATTGACTTTACAGCCCAACCGTGTATGCTATGTGTTCGTGGGAGGGAGGATTCTTTGACGGAGACTACTGCTGCAAAAGAAGTAGATGGCACTACACGGAGTCTGCCCTTAAGCTAACCCAAGTTACGCTGTTGGGAAGGCCGATAGGCCTTCTTGATAGCGCCAGGGGCGTTTTTCGGCAAAAGTCTTCCCTACATTTGTATCAACTCGTCGACCCTTCGAAGCCGTTGCGGCAGGGTCAAACCCAGGCGATGGAGCAGTACCTTCTGGGCTTCGTCCGGAGCCGTGACACAGCGGAGCCGGACCACACGCTGGGACCCAGGAGTCTCGTCGCCCTGCGGGGAGTGGGCCGGGC
>VGYL01000659.1 GCA_016872975.1 Planctomycetota bacterium | reverse complement strand
CATTTCGCCGGCGTCTGCTCGCCGGCCCTGAACCTGCTGATCTACGCGGGGATCCTGTGCAAGGCGTCTCTGGCCCTGCGGCAGCTCGTCCGACCGGCCGCGTCGACCGCAGACCGGACGCTCGACACTGCGAACGCCCAGGCCCCAAGCACCACACCGCGCACGCGGACAGACCCATCCCAAGCACCCGTCGTAAGGAAACTCCAAATTCCAAGCACCAAATCCCAAACAAATCCCAATGACCCAAACGGAAGAAAATTCAAGACTTCTCGCGCCGAGCGCTGCCTGCTCAAGACGGGCGGTTCTCCCGCAGGGCGCCAGGCGTTTTGAATTTTCAATCTTCTTCCCTTTTCCAGGCGCGCAAGTAGTTGAACTTGTAGAACAGCCCGGCGAAGAAGAGCCGCTTGGCGATCGTCCGCGGCGGCTCGTGCCGATAGCGCCAGGCGGTGCGTGCCAGGCGCAAGCCGACGGCCGGGCGCCGCAGGAGGAACCATGCGGTCTTGCCCAGGACCGCGGCTACCAGCCAGCGATTGAAACGCCCGATCCGCCGCTCCAAGTCGATGGGGGAGAACTCGGGCGTGGCGATCATCCGACGCGCGAACACCTCGCCTTTGACCTGGCGGCCGATCTCCGGCACGAGGGGTTCCGTCAGAAAGCCCTGCTCCTGGCACGTCCGGTGGAGCTCGGTCCCCGGCAACGGACGGGCCATGCCGACGTGGGGCAGCACGTCATACCGCGCATACAGGCGTCGGGCGAAGGCGAAGGTGTCATCGACCTGGGCGAGGGTCTCGCCCGGGAAACCCACGACATAAAAACCATGGACATCGAGGGCCAGTTTCTTGCACGCGCGGACGGTCCGCTCGACGGCCTCGAGGGACAGCGCCTTCTTCACGACCTTGTGGAGGACCTCCTGATTCCCCGATTCGATGCCCACAGTGAGATAGGTGCACCCGGTCCGGCGAGCCTTCTCCAACAGCTCGGGGGGCAGGGCATCGGCGCGGATGCCGTTGGGCGTGTCCCAGGTGATCCGCCACCGGCGCTCGAGGATGCCGGAGAGGATGGCGTCGAAGCGTGCCGCATCCAGCGTGAGGTTGTCGTCCTCCAGGTGAAAGTGCCGCACGCCGTAGGTCTCGATCAGCAGGGCCATGTGCCGCAGCACCTGTTGGGCACTGTGCGCGCGGAACCGCCGGCCCATGTGGAGATGGTTGCCGCAGAAGACGCAGCGAAAGGGACAGCCGCGCGACGTGATGAGGGAGACTTCCCGGTCGCTGCCCTCGTATTCGAACGCGAACCGCGAAGGAAAGCCCCGGCGGACCAGCGCGAAGTAGCGCTCCAGATCGAGCCGGTGGTAGGCGGGCAGGGGCAGGGCATCCAGATCGACGATGAAAGGGGCCGGGTCGCCGAGGTGCAGGCCGTGGTCGGTCCGCAGCGCCACGCCGGGCAGCGACGCGGGCGGCGTCCCCTTCTGCAAACCGTCCAGCAATGCCGGGAAGCTGTATTCCCCCTCGCCGCGAACCACGAAATCGACGGAGTCGTCCGCCAGAAAGAAGGCGGGAACCGCCGTGGCGTGGGGCCCGCCGATCACCGTCGTGCAGCCGGGCAGCGCCGCGCGGACCGCCCGCGTCGCCCACAGGGCCATCTCGGCGAAATCCGCAAACGGATTCGTCACGCCCACCACCTCCGGTCTCTCCGACCGCAGGCGCTCGAGGAAGGACTCCCGTGTCGCGCCGATGTGGTACCGGCCGTCGGGGTCGCGGGCCAGGTGGTCGAGATCGACCTCCAGCAGGGCATCGTAGATGACCGCCTCGTGCCCGGCCGCTTCCAGTGCGGCCGCCAGGTACAACAGACCGACAGGGACGCCGAAGCGCGGCCCCTGCGGATAGTCGAGGCTCGCAGAAAACACCGGCGGACGGACCAGCAGGACTTTCACAGCACGGCCTCCATCACCCATCAACCCTGGACCGCGCCGTCCGGTAGATGGTCACTGTGTCACGGCTCCCGGGGCTGACCGCCACGGAATACTCCCGGCGCCAGCCGTCGCGGACCGGCACGTCGCCGTCGCGGCCGATGACCACCACGTAGTCGGCCCGGCGCGAATCGGGATGCCGGGCGTAGAGGAGCTCCGGGCGCTCGGCGTAGAAGCTCACGCGCCAGTCGGGCACCGCCAGCACGTCGTCCGGCCGGGTATTCCGCCGGAGCCAGGCGGCGGCCGCCAGGTAGCCGGTCTTGTCGCTGCGCCCGGACCGCAGGAGCTTGGGGACGCACACCGTGACGCCGACCGCTATCAACAGGCAAAACCAGAACGCGTGCGGCAGGATGCGCTTCATCCAGCGCGGCCGCCAGAACGCGTGAATCCGGTCGATCCATCCCGCCAGGATGTCGATGCCGACCGGAATATAGAAGATGGTCAGGGCGACAAGGCCAAGGCTGTACCGCCGGTCTTCCCCTGCGCCGACGCCCAAGTGCCGGCCGAGCACCAGGGCAAGGTTGGCCACAATGACGGCCGGGAGCAGGACCCGCTCCCGGGGGTCGGCCGGATGCCGCAGACGGCGGTAGAGACCCAGAAACCACGGCACCAGAAAGACCGCCATCAGGTTCTTCAGAAGACCCTCGGCGAGCTCGGCCAGTCCTTCCCACAGTCTCTCCCAGCCGGCACACTGCTGCCGGGCGGCCTGGGCCCCGGGGCTCGTGGCTCGTGACTCGTGACCCGGGTCACGGTTCACAGGCCACGGGCCACTTCTTCCCTGCCCCGGGCCACGATCCGCTGTGACCCGGATTCGCACCGGTTGGCAGTCTTGCAGCTCTCCGTCGCTGACGGTGATATTGAGCTGGTAGTCGCCCTTCTGTCCGGGCGCGGGCCGCCAGCGCAAGACCCCGCCCGCGATCGCCGCCCCGGCCGGGGGCTCGCCCGCCGGATGTACGTACCAGGCGATGGCCGCGTGGCAAGGATCGCCCCCGGAGGGCCCGTGGTACGCGGGATCTTTGAGCGCCCAGGAGAATCCCTGCCCCTGATCCGCGAATCGGTAAACCGGTATCGTGTCGGGCGGGTGATGGCCGTCGGCTTGGGCGTAGAACGCGACCTTTTCGAACGTCCACGCGTCCGCCCCCGATTGCTGGAGCAGCGCGTTTTTCTCCCGTTCGTCCATCGTGTAGAAGTGCCGGGATCGGGCCGGCGACCAGAAGCGGTGAACCGCCCGCAATCCGGGCCGGGCCTCGGGCTGCCCATACGCATAACAGACCACTCTGCCATACTCCCACATGGCACGACCGTGTCGTGCCAGCAGGGAATCCTTCTCGCGCTCGGTAATGGTCCAGAAGTAGGTGCCCCAGTGGGGCGACCAGAGCTCGTAGACCGGCCGCGACCCCACCGGCACGCCCGCCAGGGAGAAGACCAGCGGCCCCCCCTGCGGGTCCGTCGCGGTAATGGGCAACTCCAGCAACTCGCCCTCGGCGACCGCAAACTCCAGCGGCTCGTACGAGGCCGCCTGGGAACCCACCGCGCGGATCGCCGGCGGGGCGTTGACGACCAGGGGCTGCAACTGGTGCGGCAGGATCGTCCCCGTGGCGTAGACACACGGGGCCACCGGCACGACAAACCCCGCCATCACCAGAAGCCCCGCGCCGACCGTCGCGGCTCGCGCGTCGCTCAGCCCCCGTCGCTCGCAGGCGGTACATCGCCCCGTCCGAGCGACGAGCGATGAGCCCCGACGCGCAGCGGCGCTGCGGGGAGCGACGAACACCAGCCCGAGAAGGGCATACAAGACCAACTGCCCGCACTCCGGACGGACAAGATACCCTGCCCCCATCACGAGCCCAGTGAGCGCGAGCACCCACCACTGGGGCCGGTCCAGCGCCCGGTACAGCAGCCACAAACCCAGGCTCAGAAACAGCAAGTACGGCCATTCGCGCAGAACGTCGCTGCCATAGCGGGCCGGATAGGGTAGAAGGACCAGGATCAGCAAGGCCCAGAAGCTGTGACGCGCACCGACCAGGCGCTTGCCCAGGAAGTACAACGGAATCAGAGCCAACATCCGGCACGCCAGAGTGGCCGCCTGCGCCGAAGAGACCCAGAGCATCGTGGAGTCGGTTGGTAGGGTGCCCCGCCCTATTTCGCCCCCAACCGCCGGATGATCTCCTCGTTGCGCCTGAGCGAAATGGGGCGGGGCATCAAGACAGCGTCTGACGACGCCACTCCCAGCGGCCTCGTGGGCGGCCCACAGGATCGCGGGGTAACCCACCGGATACCGGCGGGCGACCGCGACGACATCCTGCGGCAGTTGCTGCCCCTGGCGGATGTAGAACACGCCGTCCCGCGCAATCAGGACCGTCCCTCGGATCAGATAGATCCCGAGGAACAGAC
>VGYL01000658.1 GCA_016872975.1 Planctomycetota bacterium | reverse complement strand
CTTGGCGATATCGACATCAAGCCCAAGCCGCTCTTGAACGGCCACGACCTGATCCACCTGGGCGCAGTGCCGGGACCGGCCCTGGGGCAACTGGCGGAAGAGCTCTACACGGCCCAACTGGAAGGCGAGTTGCGGACCACCGACCAGGCCAAGTGGTGGGCCTTGGTCTGGCTCCAGGAGCATCGCCCCGAGTCGCCGTGAGCATAACCAACGCTATTTGAACGACTTACACGCGAATCCCTTGGCCATGTAGTCGATGTCGGTCTGCGCGTCCGAGGGCGGGGTCAGGCCGAAGGTGAAGGGCTCCCCGTACATGGCCTTGAGGTTCCACTCGATGAAGTACCGGTCTTTCCACTCGCGCATCTCCGCGTGGCCGTCGGCGAAGCCCAAGGTCGTCCTTTTGTTGTGCCACATGGCGACCGGGTCGGTCCAGGTGCGATTTCTTGGGTACATTTGCCAGGAGCCCATGTTGTACCCCCGGGTGTCGGCCTCCTCGACCAGGACATATTTCATCGCGGGAGTCTTGATCTCGGAATAACGGGTGGCCTTATTGTAGTCGCCCCAGTCCTCGCCATTGGCGCCGCCGACGATGGAGAAGGTGCGAAAGGCCACCGGCCGGGACGCCGTCGGCCGGCGCTTGTCGGCGGGACAGCGGAAGATCTCCACGGAGTGGCCGACATAGGGAAAGATCAGGCCCCGCCGGATGGAATCCTTCTTCTGGTCCCAGGTGCCGGTAGCCGGTTCCTGGCCGACCCATTGGATCGGGCTATTGAGCGTATGGGCGGGTACCAGTCGACCGCCAAACTCGTCCTGGTACATGTACCAGCCCAGGGCGAGGGTCTTGGTGTTGCTGACGCAGTGCACCCGCTTGGCGTGATCGCGGGCCAGGTTCAGCGACGGCATCAGCACCGCCATGAGGATCGCGATAATCGCAATGACCACGAGCAACTCAATAAGCGTAAAAGCCTTCGACCTCATCTTCAGCGTCCTTCTGCCTTGGGTGCCGATATCATTCACTTGGCCGACCCCGCCGTCACCCCTCGGCGGATCCGACAGACGATGTCCACGTACGTTAAGAGATGCTCGATTCCGCCCACCTGTTCCCCACCCAGACCACCGGGGACGCGGCGCCACCGTGCGTCCGGCACAAGGCATCTCTGCCCCCGTCAAGGCGTTCGGCCGGACACGGATTCCGAAGATTTCTGGGGGAAGCCGGCGAGCATGTAACGCAAATCTTCGCCTTCGTTGCGCGGCACCGGACGCGAGAACTCCTGCCTGCGCGACATCTCGATGGTGCTCTTATCGACCCACCGGCGGATTTCCGCATGGCCGTCGGCGAAGCCCAGCGTGCTGCGGGCATTGCTGTGCCAGATGGCCAGCGGGTCCACCCAGGTCCTGGTCAGCGGGTTGAGGACCCACGAGCCGCGGTTCCAGCCCCGCGGATCGGCCTCCTCCACGAAGATATACTTGCCGGCGGGCTGGGCGATCTCGGAGTATTTCTCGGCCTGGACGTAGGCATTGGCCAGGCCTTCGCCGTTGGCGCCTCCGGCAATGGAGTAGCTGCAGAACGCTACTTGACCGGCCATCGACATGCGTTGATCGGCGGGGCACCGGTAGACATTGATGTTGCTGCCCGCGTAACGGTAGAGAGCACCCTGGCGAATGCCTTCCTTTTGCCGCTCGATGATGGTGCCGGCGCCGGTGGGGCTCTGGACCCAGGCGTAGGGGTAGTTCCCCGCCTGCCCTCCGACCAGCCGATCGTCATTATCGTCTTTGTAGAAGAGCCAGGCCATGGAAAGGGTCTTGACGTTCTGGGCACAGATCGTGCCCTGGGCTTGATTTCGCACGCGCAGCAGCGCAGGGAACGACAAGGCGGCCAAAAGGGAAATGGCGCCTACGACGACCAACAACTCCACCAGCGTCAGCCCTCTCCTTGCCATCAGCGTCCTCCCATCCCGGCAAATACAGGCTGGCAACTTCGTTCCGCGAAAACATGGCACCCGACGCTGTGAGTATACGGGGATCGCAGCCGTTTGTCAACCGGTTTTTCCGGACATACGCCGCGGGCAACGGTCGGACGCTCCGGGGCGGCATGTCTCTATTTTGTGATGTGGGTATGGGCGGCGTCGAACATGCGGACGCCGCCGTGGTCGAGTTGGAGGATCAGGCCCTTTTCCGGGTCCACGCCGATGCAGTTGCCGGTGAAGCGGCGCCGGTTGCAGGATAGAGTGACGCGTTGGCCCAACTGGGTGCTCAGACGGCTCCAGGAGTCGATGACCTGCCGGCCGTTGCGCTCGGCACCCTGCAGCCAATGGTCCAGAGAGGTCAGGATCCGCTTGGCGACGGTCACGCGTTGACAGCGGGCGCCGCTGACCAGGTCCAGGCTCGTGGCCGTGGGCCGCAGCTCGGGCGGGAAGCTGTCCGGCGTCTGGTGGCAGTTGATGCCGATGCCGATGATGGTCGTGGACCGTGACCCGCGGTTCGTGGCTCGTGGTTCGTGACCCGTGGCTTGTGGCGGGTAATCCGGGTCACGGGTCGCGGGGCACGGGTCACGTAAGGCCGACGCGCCGCGAACGACGCGCCGGGATTCGACGAGAATGCCGGCGACCTTCCTGCCGTCGAGCAGGATATCGTTCGGCCACTTGATTGCGGCGCGGCAGCCGCCGACCTGGCCGATGGCCTCCGCCACGGCCACGGCACACGCCAGGGACAGCAGTTCGTTGCTGACGCGGCAATCGATCAGGGCGAGAGAGAACAGCAGGCTCTCCTGGCGGCCGCTGTGCCAGTGGGCCCCGGTGCGGCCGCGGCCGGCCGTCTGCTCTTCCGCAAAAACCACCAGACCGTCGTTCTCCGGATTGCGGGCATACTCCGCGGCGACGTCGTTGGTGCTTGACGTTTGGTCGTAGACCAGTACCTTGCGCCCGAGGCGCCGGGTCTTGAGGTTGGCTCGGATCAGGTCCGGGTCCAATCGGTCATTGCAGGTCATTGGCACGGGACGAGAAACCAGATTCGAAATCCGACTTTCGAATCTCGAGACCAACCCAAAATCCAAAGCACGCAGGACCGAAACGCCGGCGCCGGCCGGCCGATCTGTTTTGAATTTTGGATTTTGGACATTCGAATTTGCTTCGGATTTCGAAATTCGAATTTGGAATTTCCCGCGAGAGCGGGTCTATCGATCCAGCCCGATATCCACGGCGGCGGCCGAGTGCGTGATGGCGCCGATGGCGATGCGGTCCACGCCGCACTGGGCGATCTCCGCCACGTTGTTCAGGTTGATGTTGCCCGAGGCTTCCAGCAGCGGGCCCTTGTTCCTGCCGCACATCTTGTTGCGCATGTCGACGGCGTGCTTGAGCTGCCACTGGCCCATGTTGTCCAGCAGAACGATGTCGATCCCCGGGATCTTCAGGACATGGTTCAACTGGTCGTCCACGTGGTCCACCTCGACGGCCACGAACTTCAGGCCTTCGATCGCGCGGGCCTCGGCTACAATCCGCCGCAACTTTGCGGAAAAATTGGGGCCCAACTCGGCCAGATGGTTGTCCTTGACCAGGATGCCGTCATACAGGCCGATACGGTGATTGTACCCGCCGCCGCAGCGGACCGCGTACTTCTCCAGCAGGCGCCAGCCGGGCAGCGTCTTGCGGGTATCGTAAATCTTCGCCTGGGTTCCCTTGACGGCCCGGACGTAGCGGCTCGTCGTCGTGGCGATGCCGCTGAGCCGCTGGAGGAAGTTCAGCATCACCCGCTCCACACTGAGCAGGGACCGCAACGGCCCCTCGATGGTCGCCAGCTTGTTGCCCACGTGGGCCGACTGGCCGTCGCGGAAGTGGGCCGTCATCGTCAGCCGCTCATCGTACTGCTTGAGGATTTCCTCCACCACCGGCAGTCCGGCCACGACGATCTCCTCCCGCGAGACCACCATCGCCCTGGCCCGCGTGCCGTCCTGAAACAGAAGATTCGTCGTCACATCGCCGCTGCCGAGGTCTTCCTCCATCGCCATGCGAATCAGCGGCCGCACCTGCTTGATATCCAGCTTTCTCATTGCCTGATTCCAACGACCGAACGAACTACTACTTCTCCCCGATCCTTACGTCCTGCCGCCGTGGCGGTCAGGACTTGGCCGGCCGGCCCCTGCGGGTCTTGCGGGCCACGTCTTTCTTGGTTCGACTGCTGACGATCAGCTCGGGCAGCTCCTTCAACCGGCGCAACTGGTCCCGCAGAGTGGCGGCCCGCTCGAAATCCAGGGCTTCGGCGGCTTCGAACATCTCCCGCTCGATCTGCGCGGCCATCTCGACCTTGTCGTACTCCGCGTCACCCAGGCGGATGGCTTCCCGGGCGATATGCTCGGCCTTGATCTGCTCGGTGAG
>VGYL01000657.1 GCA_016872975.1 Planctomycetota bacterium | reverse complement strand
TGCCACCTATAGTCGCAGTACTTGTGAAACGCAGCACTAGATGGAGAGTTGCTTCTTGATCTGTTGAACGAGGGAGTCTTTGATTTCAGTATGCCGTTTCAAACCTCGACTCCCACCTCGGTGCATTCCGCCCCGGCTCGCTCCTCGTCCTTTTCGTACTCCGCCAGCATCATACGATAGGCGTCAACGATATTCTCCTTCAACTTCTCGAGAGTCTCACCCTGGCTGAATACCCCGGGTACCTCCTTCAGTCTCCCGACAAACCAACCGTCATTCTGCCAGTATTCGAGAGTGAAGAACCGTTTCATGCCTGAATTCCTTCCACCTCTATCATTGTCTTCAGGATCGTGGCGCATCGTGCCGGATACACCCTGGACCCACATCTTACCAAGTTCTTGAGCGGCGATCAATCCAGGGTAGGCAGGATCACGCCGGAAGGAGGCTGGGCATCTCCACGCCGAAGGTGAACGGAGCGGCGTCGCCGGGCGTAAACCTTCTGGAGGTCAGTCGGCGAGCGGGACACTGGATTGCACCAGGGAAGATCATCAAGTGGTTGCGATGCTCGTCGCACCGGACGTTTGGCGTGGGACGCAGGACAATCTTTGAGGCTCCAGCCTCCCGTGTGCTCGTAAGAGCATAGGGAAGGGCGAACAGGACCGTAGGGAAGGCAGACGCGGCATAGCGTTTCTCGGTTCATGCTCTTACGAGCACACTACGAACCAGGGCCTTCGGCCTTGGGCCGTTTCCCCCGCAAGACGTGGTCGCACACCGACCGACTGACGCGCGACGATTTCTTGACAGCGGCGCGGGATTCTGCCATACTCGCCGTGGCGCGTGCAGGACAGATTCGGTAGCAAAAAGAGAAAGCAGGATGGCTCTCGACAAGGTTACGAAATTTCTCATCAAGATCTTCGGCTCGCGAAACGAGCGGCTGGTGAAGGGGTACATGACGGTGGCGCAACAGGCCGCTCCGTATGAGCCACAGCTCCAGCCGCTCAGTGACGAGGCCCTCAAGGCCAAGACCGCCGAGTTCAAGGCGGCCCTGGCGGCCGGCCGGAGGCCGGAGGAGATCCTGCCGGAGGCGTTCGCCGTCGTGCGCGAGGCCGCCCGGCGCAACGTCAAGATGCGGCACTTCGATGTACAGCTCATCGGCGGGCACGTCCTGTACGAGGGCAAGATCGCCGAAATGGCGACCGGCGAAGGCAAGACGCTGGTGGCCACGCTGGCCGCCTATCTCGTGCACCTGACGGGCCGCCATGTCCACATCGTGACCGTCAACGACTACCTGGCCAAGCGCGACGCCGAGTGGATGGGGCCGATCTACAACGCCCTGGGCCTGACCGTCGGCGCGATCCAGGCGGACATGGACACCGCCGGCGCGGAGCGGAAGAACCAGTATGGCTGCGACGTCACCTACGGCACCAACAACGAGTTCGGCTTCGACTACCTGCGCGACAACATGAAGACGTCGTTGGAGCAGATGGTGCAGGGCGACCTGCAGTACGCGATCGTCGACGAGGTGGACTCGATTCTGATCGACGAGGCGCGGACGCCGCTGATCATTTCCGGTCCGGCGTTCGACGACGTCAGCCGCTACAAGAAGGCCGACCAGGTGGGCCGGCAACTGCTGAGCCTCCAGAGCGGCTACGACCGCATCAAGAGCCAGCTCGATGCCGCCGAGCGCAAGATCGCCAACACCGAGGGGGAGATCGCCGACGCCAAGAGGGATAAAGACGGTGTCCGGGTCGAGAAGGCGCAGAAGGCCCTCGACAAGCTGCGGGAAGAGGTGGAGGCCGCCCGCGCCAAGCTGGAGCAGACGGTCCAGTATTACGAGGTCGAGTACGACCGCAAGCAGGTTCGCCTCACGAACGAGGGGGAGAAGGCCGCCCAGGACATCGCCGGGATCGGCTCGTTCTACACGGGCGCGAACATGGAGTGGTCGCACCTGATCCAGCAGAGCCTGCGGGCCCACGTGGTCTTCGAGCGGGAGAAGGACTACGTGTCGATGGACAACAAGATCATCATCGTGGACGAGTTCACGGGCCGGCTCATGCACGGCCGCCAGTGGTCGGACGGCCTGCACCAGGCGGTCGAGGCCAAGGAAGGCGTCACGGTCAAGGAGGAGACGCAGACGCTCGCCACGATCACGCTGCAGAATTTCTTCAAGCTGTACGAGCAGATCGCGGGCATGACCGGCACGGCCTACACCGAGGCCGACGAGTTCCTGAAGATCTACAAGCTCGAGGTGATCGTCATCCCGACCAACCGGCCGTGCATCCGCAACGACCAGGACGATGTCATCTACAAGACGATGCGGGAGAAATTCGACGCCATCGTCGAGGAGATCTTCGAGGTCAGCTCGGCGGGCCGGCCGGTCCTGGTCGGCACGATCAGCATCGAAAAGAGCGAGGCCCTCTCCACCGCCCTGACGAAACGCCACGGACTGGAGCACGAGGTGCTCAACGCCAAGCAGCACGCCCGCGAGGCCGTGATCGTCGCCAAGGCCGGCCAGCAGCACCAGGCCCGCGACGGCAGCACGCGCGGCAATGTCACGATCGCCACGAACATGGCCGGCCGCGGCACCGACATCAAGCTCGGGCCGGGCGTCGCCGAGATCGGCGGCCTGCACATCCTCGGCACCGAGCGGCACGAGGCCCGCCGCATCGACAACCAGTTGCGCGGCCGCTCCGGCCGCCAGGGCGACGCCGGCTCCAGCCAGTTCTTTCTGTGCTTCGACGACGACCTGATGCGCGTCTTCGCCCCGGAATGGACCGTCAAGGCCCTCTCCTGGATCGGTTGGGAGGAAGGACAGCCCATCTACCATACCCGGATCAGCAAGGGCATCGCCAAGGCCCAGAAGAAGGTCGAGGAGCGCAACTTCGAGATCCGCAAGAGCCTGCTCGAATACGACGAGGTGATGGACTACCAGCGCAAGATCTTCTACTCGCGCCGACGCGATCTGCTGGCGGGCAAGAGCGCCAAGCCGGCGATCCTGGAGATGATCGACTCGGTCATCACCAAACAGACGAAGGAGATGCTTGACCGGGACTACCCGCTGCGGAGCATCGTGGAATGGACGCGGGCAAACTTCGACGTGGACCTGAAGCTGTCGCAGCTCGCCGACGCCACGCCGCAGGAAATCGAGCAGATGATCAAGGACCGCGCCAAGGACAGCGTCCGCAACGACGTCTCGATCTCTTTGGGGGAGTACCTCGAAGACTACAGCGACCCGAGCACCTGGGACACGGCCGGTCTGTCGAAATGGGCGATGAATTCGTTCCACGTAAGCCTGAGCATCAACAAGATCAAGAGCCTCGCGCCCGAGGAAATCGAAGAGCAGTTGACCGAGGCGGCCGTGGAGCAGGTGGAGAAGAAGGACTGCACGCTGCTGGCGGAATTTCTGCGGCCGGAGTTCGCGGTGCAGCGGTTCGCCGAGTGGGTGCGGGCGAAGTTCGATATCGCCGCGGACGTGGAGCAGTTGAAAGAGCGCAAGCCGGAAGAGGTGCGCCAGTGGCTGCTGGAGCAGACCGCGGCCAAGTACCGTCGCCGCGAGATCGAGTATCCCGTCGAATTCGCCATGAGCATGGCGTACGGCTCCCAGAGCGCCAACGTGTACGGCTTCCAGGCCCTCGCCGAGTGGGCGAACGCCAAGTACAACGCGGGGCTGTCCGCCGAGCGCATCCAGGACAAGAAACCGCGGGAGTTGCACGAGGAGTTGCTCGCGCTGAGCGAGAGCTACAACGACGGCAAGCTCGACGAGGAGTTGAGCGACAAGATCGCCCACCTGAACCGGGCCGAGCTGGTCCAGTGGGCGAACCAGAGGTTCCACGCCTCGCTGCGCGAAGAAGATCTGGCGGATGGGCAAGAGGCCCGGACACGGCTGGTTCGGGTCGGGCGCGACTATCTGCGCTCCGAGTTGGCCGATCTGGAGAATTACGTTCTGCTGAACGTCTACGACAGCACGTGGAAGGACCATCTCTACATGATGGACCGCCTCAAGGACGAGATCTGGACCCGCTCGCTGGCGGAGAAGGACCCCAAGGTCGAATACAAGCGCGAGGGGTTCCGGATGTTCAACGAGATGCTCGAGTCCATCGACGACCGGGTCACCGACATCATTTTCCGGGTGCGTCTGGAGGCGGGCGCCCGCGCGCGAAACGTCTGGCGGGTGAGCCAGACCTCGCACGACGAGGTGGGCCAGTTCGCGGCGGGCGAGCAGCAGCGGGCGGCGGCGCAGGCCCCCCAGGGCGAGGTCAAGGTCAAGCAGATCCGGCTGGAGCAGCCCAAGGTCGGCCGCAACGATCCCTGCCCCTGCGGCAGCGGCAAGAAATACAAGAAATGCCACGGCCAGAATGCCGACGGCGGCGCGTAGGTCGGAGGCGC
>VGYL01000656.1 GCA_016872975.1 Planctomycetota bacterium | reverse complement strand
AGCCGGCGCGCTGGAACGTGACGACGCTGAGCATCACCACGCCCACGAGTCTCGGCACTGCCACGTACAAGGCCACCGGCCGCGTGCTCCTCTTCGATGGATTCAGCCGGGTCTCGGGCGTCGCTTCTGCCGAGCAGCAGCTTCCCGCGACCCAGGTGGGCCAGCCGCTGTCGACGGTGGATATCCAGCCCGAGCAGCACTTCACGAAGGCGCCCGCCCACTTCACCGAGGCCTCCTTGGTCAAGGCCCTGGAAAAGGAAGGTATCGGCCGGCCGAGCACCTATGCACCGATCATCGGCACGATCCAAGAGCGCGGCTACATCGAACAACAGGAGAAGAAGCTCCAATCGACCGATCTCGGCAAAGTCGTCACGGACAAGCTGAACGAATACTTCCCGCGGATCATGGACATCGCCTTCACGCGGCAGATGGAGGAACAGCTCGACCAGATCGAGGAGCAGCATCTCGACTGGGTCTGCGTCCTGCGGGATTTCTATGGGCCGTTCAAAGTCAATCTGGAGACGGCCCAGCAGGAGATGAAGCACGCCAAGGCGGAGACCACGCCCAGCGAATACACCTGCCCCGACTGCGGCCGGCCACTGGTGTACAGATTCGGCAAGAGCGGCTCAGGAATTCGTCGATTCTTGAGCTGCTCCGGGTATCCCGAGTGCAAGTTCGCCTCGCCGGTCGACAAAGAAGGCAAGATGATGCAGGACGAGGTCAGCGAGCACCAGTGCCCCGTCTGCGGCAAGCCCATGCTCCGCAAGAAGGGCCGCTTCGGGACCTTCCTCGGGTGCAGCGACTATCCGACCTGCAAGACCACCCTGCGGCTGGACAAGGAAGGCAAGCCGCTGCCGCCCAAGCCGAAGCCCGAGCCGTCCGGGGTCAGGTGCTATAAGTGCAAAGAAGGCGAGCTGGTCGTGCGCCAGAGCAAACGCGGCCCCTTCCTGGGCTGCAACCGCTTCCCCCGCTGCCGGACGATCGTCAGCATCAAGGGCCTCGATCACCTCAAGGACCTCCAGACCCGCGGCGAGTGGCCCCCGAAGACCGCCGAGCAGGCCCAGGCGATCCTCAACGAGATCAAAAGCACCAAGCCCGCCGCCGCGAAGAAGTGACCCGGCTCGTAGTGTGCTCGTAAGAGCATGAAGAGAGCTGCCCCGGGAAAGGCCGGAGGCCCCCGGCGCGACGGTCGGGGCAGCAACGTCCGCGGCCGAGTGGGAAGTCTCAAGTGGTAGGGTGGGCTCCGCCCATCGAAGCCAAATACCTGGCGCCGGAAGTCCACAGTCTGATGAAGTTGGACCGCCCCGTGATTCGGGCGCAAGACCTGGATCGCGTCGTCCTGTTGGTCAGCGAGCCGCTGGAGAAGTTGAAGGCCAAGGCTCCTTGGGTCTGGCGTTACTTGCGCTATGGAATGACCGCAACATTCGCGTCGGAGAAGTCGAAAGGCAAACCGGTTCCTGAGCGATCGACCTGTGCCGCTCGCGATCCCTGGTATGACTTGACGATGCTGCCGGCATCAGAGCGCCATGTATGTGATTTGGCGGTCTGAATTTTTCCCTCAAAAACGCCTGTCGGCGGATACGGATCGGTGAGTTGCCCCAGATCTACAATGTCCTGCGGGGCGAGACGAGGAGTCTTGACCGGTTGCCGCAGCCATTGGGCCGTTACCCTGCCGGATTGCCGGTCCGGGTACGGGTTGCCCTGAATCTCTTTTGCACCACTGCCCGTTTCAGTGTAAAGTAGGGGGGACTTAAGGCATTTACGCCAACGTAGCTCAACGGTAGAGCACCGGTTTTGTAAACCGGTGGTTGTGGGTTCAAATCCCACCGTTGGCTGTGGGCCTCAGTCCACGAGCTGGGGGATGGTAAGGCTCAGGGCCGGGGGATTTCTCCGCTCGGGGGGCGGCGTTACCGGCTCCATCGTGATCTCCACCGCTATCGGTTTGGCGGCGTCGTTTGGCAGCGCGGCCCGGATGCGGGTCCAGCCGTCCTTCATCGTCGCTTTGTTCACCGTTTCCCCGGCGAGATCCTTGCCGTCGGCTTTCACGCGGATCTGCCAGCCGTCGGTCCTGGGGTCGCAGGCGGCGGAGAATTCCAGGGCGGCGGGTTTGCCGGCGGGTATCGTCAGCGTCTTGGCCAAAGTGTAGGCCTTGGCGCCCCGGGTCAGGGCGTTCAGGACGAAGACGTTCTTGCGGCCCTTGGACTCCCAGAGCATGGTGCTCTGGTCGAGGTTGCAGTTGGCGAGGGTCCAACCGTCAGAGAAGCGGGAGGCAGCCCAGCGCAGGCCCGGGCTGGCGATCATGGCCATTTCCGCGTCGCTGAAGCGGCTGGCGGCGCTGGGGCCGGGGTTCTTGAGGTCCTCGAACCGGCTCGGCTTGGGCGCCCGGACGGGGATCACGAAGACCTCCTCGCCTTGGGCGTCCCGTTCGATCCGTCCGCCGACGCGCACCAGCCCCTGGCGGGCCAGCTTCTCGCAGACGTCCAGCAGTCTCGGGAAGTTGTAGGCGGTGTGGCTGAAGATCCGCGTCTCGTCGAGCTTGCGGTAGTATTTCTCGGGCAGGGTCGAGACGCCGCGGGTGGTGAAGAGGATGCCGCCGCTGGAGGACGGGTTGCAGTCGCTGTCGAACCCGCAGCGGCAGGAGATGATCATCGTCTGGTCGAGGTCGCTCCGGCCGTAAAGCAGGCCCATCAGGACCCAGGCGCCCTCGCGCTTCACGTCGAGCGTGCAGATGTTGTAGTCCTTGTTCTGGTGGTATTTCTTCTCGGCCAAGGCCCAGGTCTTCTCCCAGTCGGCCGGGTTCTCCCGGTGCCAGCGGATCATGTCGCGGACCATCTCGGCGTAGCGGGACTCGGCGGGGATGGCGCGGAGGCCCGCCTCGATGATCTTCATGATGTCATTCTCGAAGAAGGCCTCGGCGTACATGACGCCGATGAACTGGCCGGCGTAGACGCCGTCGCCGTAGTTCATGAGCCGGCCGAACTTCTCGCCCAGGGCGATGACCACTTCGGGCATGCCGGGAGCGATCAGGCCGGAGTAGTCCGCCTCGATCTGGTAGTCGATCGCACCGGCGCAGTTGTGGAATTGCGGATGGCTCGAGTCCGGCGGGGCGATGCCGTTGCGCAGGTTGCTGCGGCCGGCGGCGTTGGCGACCCACAGGGCATAGCCGCTGTTGGCGAAGTCGAGGCCCGCCTGGCGAATCGGGACATCATAGCCGTACTCCTCCATGGTGCGCAGGAAGGTCATCTCAACGTAGAGGTCGTCCTGGCCGAAGGCCTGGTTGACCAGGTCTTCGGTGAAGGGCGGCATCTTGTCCAGCGGCATGATCTGCTGGTACTTGCCCTCGGTCGGTCCGCCCCAGGCGACGCCGATGATCTGGCCGATCCAGCCGGCCTTCATCTTGTCGCGGTACTCCTTGACCGGCAGGCGGCGAAACTCCTGGCCTGTCGCCCGTACCGGCGTCAAAGCCGCCAGGCCCACACAGGATGCGAGCACAGTCACACAGATCGCGGTGAGGTTCCATCGTCCCGAGCTTCTCGTTTCCATATCGACCTCCTTCTTTGTGCTGTTCGTCGGTTGCGAACTCCGCCGGATATGCTATCCTCTGGCCGTCGGACGTACAAGGGTCACTGGGAGAAATGCCATGATGCTGACGAAACAGGTCGCACTCACCGTTGCACTGGCCGCCTGCACGCTGGGCGCTCACGTTTGTAGTGTGCCCGTGAGGGCATATCCGGGAGTCGCCAGTTTGAAGTGTGAAGTGCCAAGTCAAGCCGCTTCGCTCTTGCTGCTTCAGACTTCAAACTTGACACTTCCTACTCCCGGGCCCGTGACGGCGCCGCCGGAGTCATTCTTCGCGAAGGTCCGCGAGCGGGACCGGGACGCGGCCCGGGCGTTCTACGCGAAGTACCTGGACGTGCAGGGCCTGCCGGTGGTGGCGGCGGCCGAGGTGGCGGACCTGGCGCTGCAACGGACGTACGAGATTGTCACGCACATGCTGGCGGGCCGGCCCGATGTCCTGCAAGCGATGGTGGACCGCGGCATGTACCTGACAGTCATCGGCAAGGACCAGGTCTACACCGATCTGCCGGAGAACCGTAATGCCCCCAATCCCGCCTACCTCAACGAACGGGTCCGCGGCACCGGTGGCCTGCCCACCAGTTTCGGCGAGGAGAACCTGCTATGCCTGCCCCTGGACCGCTACGATGATGAGAGCATCGGCGTGCACGAGTTTTGCCATACCATCGACAGCACGCTGGGGCGGATCGATCCCACCTGGCGGGAGCGCAAGAACACCGCCTACAGGAACGCGCTGGCCAAGGGACTCTACCAGGACACCTACGCCGGCTCCAATGCCTCCGAGTACTGGGCGGAGATCGTGCAGGCC
>VGYL01000655.1 GCA_016872975.1 Planctomycetota bacterium | reverse complement strand
TTGTGTCCTCATAACGCAAGGCACCACCCTCTTCTCCCGATTCCCAGCCTACTCTGAAATCGGGAATGAGCAATCCTTGATTCTTACTGAACAAAAGCGCGGGCGGCTACACACAGGGAAGCTGAGATGAAGCGCCCGATGCAAGGTGAAACGCGCACAGATACACTAGAAAAACCACCAATGCTATTCGCATGACCTTGGCCTCTTCGAAAATCTGAGCACCTTATGGAGCAGGTGCGACTAAATAGTCTATCGCCAATTTCTCAGAATTCGTGAATGTCGCCAATGTCATCTATCTCTTAAGAGTCGCGTGAGCACCGTGTGATGTATTCTTTGAGTGAGTCCACGTCGACGAAGTACTTTTTGCCGACTCTGACAACACCAATAAAGCCCATGTCGATCCAACGCTGAATCTGTGGTTTCGGCAACTACAATTGGCCCCTTTCGGAACTTTGTTTTGGCCCCACCTTAACGTGTTGATCCTCAACATCATCTCGTCTCTTTTTGGGCCTTTTTGCTTGTTACCTTTTTGCGCAAGCACGTTGGGCTACCGACCGTGACCGGGCTTGGCCGGGTCAGGGCCGGCAAGAAGGCCTCGTAGGAGGCCTGCTATTGAACGATCTCCGGGCAGGCCATATCAGGACATCCCCCCTTTTCCGGCGGTTTGGCGCATTCCTCCGCCCAGGCCCCGGCGAACTGCACGACCTTTCTTCGAAGGTAATCTGGGTAACCTGCAGGCAGCGGACGCTCCTGTATCTCTGCGATCAGTGACTCGAAGTAGGCCAGACTTCCGATCGGCTCTGTTGGCCTGCCGTTGAGCCAGGAACTGTATTTCCTGCAGGCACCCATCAGCAGGGCGTCTTGCACCACGTTCAGCGCGATCCCGCGTTGCTGCCAGTCTCTGGCAAGGCACGCGTCGCGGGAACCGAACTTCCCGATAGTGCAGCCGAGAGAGATGAAGCTGTCCCTGATGGCGTCAACGAAGGCGTTGCGTTCATCGCTGGGTCCGGTTTCGAGATCGTGAGCCCGGCGATAGGGCCAATACTGGTCGCGAATCTCGAAACCGGTGCGCGCGTACTGGTTCCGTCCCCGCCGAATCGTGCATACCCCCTTGTGTTCGAGTTCCTCGACATACTTGCCAACGATGCGCCGGGACTTGCCGATCACGCGTGCCAGTTCGGACTGAACCGCCTCATGCCGGCCTGTCCGGCGGTCCGCCTCCAGACAGAGGTGGGCAAACAGCTTGAATGCACCGTCGGAAAGCGTCAGCAAGGCCCGGCGAAAGGAATCACCGGCGGCAAACCAGCCGGATCGCTCTTTCAACGACAGCGCGCTGTCGCGCCGATCGATCGTCTGGTCAGTCACGGCCGTCCTCCTTCCCTCCGGACCGGACCCGCTTCCTCCGGCCTTCCATCGTCCGCCGGAACCGGTATGACTCCTTGCCGGTGTCGATGATGTGAGCCCGATCCGTAACCCGATCGACCATCGCCTTGCACAACCGGGCGTTGGCGAATACCTGGGTCCATTCGGAAAATGCAAGATTGGTCGTGACAACTAGTGCCGCCCGCTCGGCCCGTTCCGACACCACCTGGTAGAGAAACTCCGCTCCCACGTCGGCCAGGGGTACATAGCCCAGTTCGTCGATGGCGACCAGTTCGTAGCGAAACCAGCGAGCCAGCAGGCGGCTGACCCGGTTGTCCTGCCTGGCTTCGACGAACTCGTTCACCAGAGCCGTCGCGGTTGTGAACCGGACGCGCCTCCTCTGCCGGCAGGCCGCAACACACAGGGCCGTGGCCAGGTGAGTCTTACCCGTGCCGCAATCGCCGGTCAGAACCACGGGCTCCGCGCGATCGATGTACGCGCCTTCGGCGAGCTCACGGATCTGTGCCGCCGAAATCGTCGGCGCCTGAGCGAAATCAAAATCCTCCAGGGTCTTGACCTTTGGAAGATGAGCTTCACGGATACGTCGTTCTACCGTCCGGCGTTCCCGCTCCTCCAGTTCGGCCTCCAGCAGCGCTTCCAGATACTCCGTGTGGCTCTGCCTGGCTTTGACTGCCTCGGTGGCCAGCCGCACGAACTGCGAACCGATCGTGGACAGATACAAGGACTTGCATTGCTGTCGAACCGTGGCTTCCACGAGTGCCGCCGTCTGCTGACTCATGACAACACCTCCGGTGGGGCAAGCAGTTGGTCGTAGTCGGTCAGAACCGGCAGCGGCCGTTCGTAACAACTCAGCGGGCCGACCTCAATCGGTTCCACAGGGTCGCGGTCGAGTTGCCCGGCCGTCATGAGGTACTGCACCGTCGAGATGTCGCAACTGCCCATCTCCAGCGCCGATTCCACCGCCAGCCGCAGCCGCTCGTACCCGTGCGTCCTGCCCAGGCGCACGAGCCCGATCATCTGTCGCGTGCCGTTCTGTCTGCCGCTGCGGCTCATCAGCCGCTCCCAGATCTGGTCATAGCTGACGGGCCACCGCCCCTGCCTCCGCCACTGTTCGAGTGGTTTACTCCCGGCCAGCGCGCCGGGCTTGTGGTCCAACGTGTCCAGGTAGTGCTCCAGGTCGAGTATCTCCTGAAGCCGGCTGTAGCAGCGTTCGTGCCGGGCGACGCGCCGTCCCTCGTGCCAGATCTCCACGTAGCTCGAGTAGACCTTGGCCTGCACTGCCAGTCCCACCCGGACCGGTGCGGAGTAGAAGTTGCCCCGAACCTTCACTCGTCCCAGGCCGTCGACCTTCGGAAAACTCACTTCCGCAAGATCGAATGCCTCCTCCACCACAGGCAGCAGATGTGTCCTTTCGGCCAGCGTCGCCTGGCCGACCGTCAGTTCCCGCCCGGAGATCTTGCGCCGCTCGTCGTCGTAACAGGCAGCCAGCAGCTGTTCGTTCAGATCTTCCAGATCCCTAGCTTGCGGAACCGGCACCCAGTGATTCCGGCGGAAGTAGCCGCCCTCCCCCTCGATTCCTCCTTTTTCGTGGGCATGGTCAACTCCGGGGTTGCAGAACACGGCTTCGTACCGCCAGTGCGAGCGGAATGCAATGAAGCGGGCCGTCTCCTCCCGGCGGTGTCCTTGCAGGATCCGCTTCACCGCCGAGCTGAGGTTGTCGTACCGGAGACGCTTGAAGACCCCACCAAAGCGTGCGAAAGCCAGTTCGTGACCTTCGAGGAATGCCTGCTGCGTCGCCCGTGGGTAGGCTCGATGAAACGAACCGCCGCCGGCCATGCTCCGCATCTCGAACACCTGCAGGAGCGTGCGTTCACCGCCCAGGTCGGCGTGAGCCTCGTACCAATCGACCTGAGCTTCCAAGCCCCAGGGATAACTCTGCGGCACGCAGGTTTCGCGCCCCATCAACCCCATTGCGAGCCTGCGCCTGCGAACGTACTTGCGGACAGTCCTCTCGCCGATCACGGCGTCGGGAATCTCTTCCCTGAGCCGTTGCCAGATCCTGTGGGCAGTATGCCGCTGCTTCCGGGGCGCCTTGCGGTCCTCCTCCAGCATTCTCTCGATCAGTGGGATGAACTGCCTCAGTTTCCAGTGAGGCCGATCTGGCCGCTTGCGGGCCGCAGGCACGGCGTCACGGATGGCCTCACGGACCATCCGGCGATGAATCCCCAACTTGCGTGCAACGCCGCGAATTGTCTTATCTCCAAACTCGTACTCCCTTCGGATGCATTCAAAGAGTTCCACCTTTGCCCTCCAATCCAAGCTGGCACCTCCATTCCGGGTATGTAACGACCCGAAATGATGAGCCGGCAGGCAAGGTGGGGCCAAATTAAAGTTCCGAAAGGGGCCAAATCAGAGTACCGAAATCAATTCTCCCGATCCGCGATGCGTTGAAGAGCTTCCAGTTCTTCGTCCCGCAAACGGATTGCGATCAGGTTCTTCTTGCGCTCTTCGTCCGGTACCCGTCTTCGCTTCTTTTGCTGGGGTGACATGCTTTATATATATCATCATAGGATGCCTAATGTCAATCTAGATTCATATCCTTTTGCTCTGCATTGCCCCAGGATGAACGATCTTTGACGGGTGCCCCTGATTACCCTGCCGTGAATCCGATCCCGAAATTCCCGCATGTGGAAATTAGTTATTGTTGATCTCGCGCCGTTTCATCCATTGCAGGAGGGTCGAGGGCTTGACCCGGAACGTCCGACGCCGCTGTCCCGCTGCGACTATCAAAGCAGGGATCTCACCGCTGGCGAGCATCTGGGCGACCTTGCTTTTTTTCAGGCCGAGGATCTCGCCAACCTCCTTCGGCCCCAACAGCTTCTCTAGGTTCGTCATTATTGCTGGACTCCTTCTCCACGCATCCTCTCGTCCCGTCACAACATCGATGCCCCTGTTCAATTCAGGTCATCATCCCGCACTTCCTCATGTTCAATGTCGGGATTGAAATCGCA
>VGYL01000654.1 GCA_016872975.1 Planctomycetota bacterium | reverse complement strand
CGTATGCCGGCCGGTCATCAGGGCGCAGCGCGACGGCGCGCAGACGGTGCCGCCGGCGTAATGCTGCGTGAACCGCATCCCCTCGGCGGCCATCCGGTCCAGGTGCGGCGTGGAGATGCGCGACTGGCCGTAGCAGCCCAGATCGCCGTAGCCAAGGTCGTCGGCCAGAATGAAAATGAGGTTCGGCTTCCCGCCCGGCCGCCCGAGACACCGCCCCCGCGGCGCCAGGGCGGTCGCGAAGGCTGCCGACCCCACGGCCTTCACAAACTGCCTGCGTGTCAAGGTTGGACTCATAGTGACAATCAGTCTACGCCTCCTCCCGGCAGAACGCAACCCCGACCCTGCGCGGAGCCGTTGTTGCGATCGGTCGCCGACAGAGGCCGGCGAATTCGTCCGGGCTATCCAAGCCCGATAGTCCCGCAGGGACGCCCGACAATAGCCCACCGTTTCAACGGTGGGTGCCCAAGTCCGAGACGACACCCAGCCCCGCAGGGGCGAAAGAAGACCGGGCCAAGCGCCAAGTACTCCATCGTCCCTGCCGGGACTGGTTCTGTCTTTTGCCCCAGTTTCCCAGCGATGAATCGCTGGGCTATTGTCTTTCGCCCTTCGGGCTTGGACGACTGAGGTATATGTCTCATGGCGCGTGGGGCGACTCGCTGCGGCCGAAGGTCGCGCTGAACAAGTAGGAGACACACAGCGCCAGGCTGTGGTATGAAGTCTGACGGCAGGAAAGAGAGTGCCTCCACGTTTGATCGACACGTGGCAGGACCTCGTCATGCGGCCAATTCTTGCAGTACTTCCGGATGCCGCGCTGCCACCTTCAGCAGCGTCGCGGCGGCGCCGGACGGGACTTTGCGCCCCTGTTCCCATTCCTGCAGCGTGCGAACCGAGACGCCGAGCAACCTGGCGAAGGTCGCTTGAGACAGCCCGGTCGCCGCCCGGGCCGCCACGACCAAGGCCTTTTCCGCCGGGATGATTTCCTCTTTCTCGATCGTCCCATCACGCCGGGTGATCACGCGACGAACCGACCCGTCCGGCAGCGACGTGAATTCCGTCTTTCGTGCCCACTGACCGCGTTTCATCTCGCCCAACGCCTGGGAAAGCTCGGCATTCAAATCCCGCGTCCTTTCCCAGGCCGCCAGTTTCTTCTGAGACAGCTTAGCCATTTTCGAACTTCTCCTTCAGGCTCTCAATGGGCGTGGCGAGCTTGGACGTGCTCGAAGTACCAGCGGATGCCGGGGTCGGTTGGGGTGCCCTGGCCGGCCAGGTCGAAGCGCAGCGGGAAGCCGTCGCCGGGGCCCTGGCACCAGACGTTGGAGTGGAAGAATACCGAGAGCCCGGGCCGGGCGGCGGCTTCGTCGGCATCCCGGCGGTAGATGCTCTTGACCGTCTCGGGGAAATGGCCGGGCGGGTCCTTGAATTGCCCGGTCCAGCCGCCGTAGAGCTCCACGTTCACGATCGGCTTGCCGTTGACGAGGAACCGGTTACCTTCGATGGAAAGCTTCGTCTGCCCGGCGCCGGCCACACTGGCGAACAGCAGTAAGAATAAGGAGATACCCGCACGGACTCGCCAGATTACTCCCGCGCGTCACCAATGGATTGCCCATCATGTACATTCCTTGCACATGGGTTCGTGCCCTGCAGCCGGGTCGCGTTCAACGGCCTTCCTCGTTGGCTTCCGAGAGCCGGCGGAGCATGCGGCGGATGTCGCCGGCGCCCTTGATGGCGACGTAGACCGTGACCGTCGAATACCAGGTGAGGCAGACCAGCGTGACCGCGCCCCAGAACCAGTGGCCGGTGAGCATGGATCTCATGCCGTCGATGATTGCCATCATGCTGGAACTCCTTCCGCGACGACCTGCGGCTGCGGCTTGAGAAGCGATCCGACCACCATGGACAGCGCCACGATCACGTAGGTGGCGATCCCGCACAAGGCGCCGTTGCCCTTGATCCATTCCGTCCAGGGTCCGACCTTCTGGAGGACCAGCGTGGTCACCGGGACCGCGGCGCCGCAGACGATGGCCGCGGTCGCGCCCCAGTTGTTCGCCCTCGGCCAGTAGCAGCAGGCGATCAGCAGGACGGACATGCTGGACAGGTAGATCGTGCCCGTGATGCCGAGATAGGTCCACAGGTCGCCCTCGATCTCGTACCAGAGCCCGTAGATCAACAGGAACACGCCGATCAGCGCGACGATGGAGCGGTTCCAGACCAGGCCCCGCTTCTCCGACCATTTCGTCTTGCGGAACGGGGCGAGGATGTCGTTGTAGATGACGCCGCCCCAGGTGAGCATGTAGGAGGAGTCCGTGCTCATGTCGGCGGCGAGCATGGCGGCGATGAGCAGGCCCATCAGGCCCGCCGGCACGATCATGCCGAGCAGCCGGGGCATGGCCAGGAGACTGCTGCCGCCGATCTGCTCGGGCGTGAGCAGGGCCAGGGCCGCGATGCCCCAGATGCCCGGGATCAGCCAGCGGGCGACGAAAAAGAACGAGGTGCGGGTGTAAACCATGCGGCCGATCCGGGAGTCCTTCGCCGACAGGACGCGGGCGATCTGGGTCTGCCAGGTCAGCACGGCGGCCGTGTTCAGCAGGATATTGAAGACGACGTACGACCAGCCCATCGTGTCGTTCCGGAAGGGGTTGAAGCCGCCGGCGCCGTAGTTGGTTTCCACGGTCTCGACCAGCGTGCCCCAACCGACCTTGCTCAGGATCAGAAACGTCGTGACGATCAGGCCGGCGCTCATGACGATGAACTGGAGGTAATCCGTGACGAGGACCGACAGCATCCCGCCCAGGATCGTATAGACCGCGACCCCGACCAGCAGACCGGTCATCATGTATTCCAGGTAGTTGGGGTTGAGCCCGGCCACGCTCACGAGAAAGTCGCCGCCGGTCCGCAGGAAGACGCCCATGTTGAGCAGGCCGCCGAGGACGATGACGACGCCGGCCGCCCACCGCACGCGCGAGCCGTATTTCTTCTCGAACAGCTCGGGAATGGTCATGACGCCGGAATCGCGGAGCGGCTTGATGCAGAAGCCCGTCCAGCCGACGAGGAACATCGCCGCGAAGGTCAGCAGGCCCGGCACCGCTCCCGCGAATCCCTTCTCGAAGCCGTTCTGGGCCGCGTACATGCAGGTGACGATGCCGAACTCGGTGGCCGCCAGCGAGGCGATGCCGAGATAGACGTCCATCTCGCGGCGGGCGACGAGGAAGTCCTCGACCCGGCCCACGTACCGGCGGATCGCAATGCCGACCACCATGGTCACAAGGAGGTAAATGCCGACGATGCCGCCGTCCAGAAAGGTGAAACCATTCATGAGCGCTGGGTCCTCGTAGTTGCACCGGATCTTTCGCCGGGGCTTCGCAACCGGCCGCCCGTGCGCCGCCGTGCAGGAAGTCCCCGGCCACGACGGCGCCACTGTACCAAACGCCCCCGCGCCTGTAAACGGCAAAAGAACCCTCGCCCCGCGCGTGGCGGCGCCGGCCCTTCGTAGCATGGGCGTCCCGCCCATGAGTATCCCGGGCGTCCCGCCCGCACGTAGCATGGGCGTCCCGCCCATGAGTATCCCAGGCGTCCCGCCCGTGAGTGAGTAGGGATGTGCAGGGGTCAACCCCCTGACTCCCGAAAGTGTAGGAAGTTGAGCGTTGCCCCCTGCCGCCCATGTTTGGCTGGTCGTGAGGGGTGGCAGCGCCAAGGCCTCCGGCCTTGACGATGGCTCGCTCGCATACTGTCAGGGCGCCTTTGGGGCACCGACCATCGTCAAAGGCAGAGCCTTTGGCGATGCCATCCGCTACAACAAGGGAAAGACGTGTACAACAGTGAGGCGTCCTGCCCAGGAGTATCCCGGGCGTCCCGCCCGCACGTAGCATGGGCGTCCCGCCCATGAATATCCCGGGCGTCTCGCCCGTGAGTGAGTAGGGGTGCGCAGGGGTCGCCCCCTGAATCCCAAAAGGGGAAGGACTTGAGCGTTGACCCCTGACGCACATTTCTGGCTGGTCGCGAGGGGTGGCATCGCCAAGGCCTCAGGCCTTGACGATGGCTCTCGCGCATACTGTCGAGGCCCCGTCGAGGGCACCGACCATCGTCAAAGGCAGAGCCTTTGGTGATGCCACCCTCGGCAGCAAGGCAGGAATGCGTAGAACAGTGAGGCGTCCCGCCCACGAATATTACGGGCGTCTCGCCCGCACGTAGCATGGGCATCCTGCCCATGAGTAGCACGGGCGTCCCGCCCGTGACAGCAGGGCCAAGATGGCCCTGCGACCGGGTTCCCCAACACGATATACCCATCCTAAATGAGATTTCGGTGTCACGCTGTGATGACCTGGAAGTTCTCGGTCAGTAGACTACGCAGAGCAGTCACATGCTCGTCGATGCCCGCCAAGAACCTCTGGCAGGCGGCCTTGA
>VGYL01000653.1 GCA_016872975.1 Planctomycetota bacterium | reverse complement strand
CCGCAACGAGCCCATCCGGCTGACCGAGATCCTCTGGCAGATCGGCGAGAACCTGGAGCTGTCGCCCGCGAGCATCGATCTGTCTGCGTTCGAGCAGCAGATGGCTGGCATCCCGGACCGCGAGTGCTGCCTGCGGGACGTGCTGGAGGACGTGAAGGACGAGTACGACTTCGCCGTGATCGACTGCCCGCCGGCGGTGAGCCTGCTGACGTTCAACGCATTGCGGGCGGCTACCGACGTGATCGTGCCGGTCGAGACCGGGTTCTTCGCGTTGCACGGCCTGAGCAAGCAACTGGAGACCCTGAGCATCCTGTGCAAGCGGTGCCAGCAGCAGGTCTCCGTGCGCGTCCTGGCGAGCATGTACGACATCCGCACCAAGATGGCCCGCGAGATCCTGGCCGAGCTGCGGTCGCACTTCTCCGACCAGATGTTCAAGACCGTGGTGAACTTCAACACCCGGATCAAAGAGGCGTCCAGCTTCGGGCAGCCCATCAACGAATACGACCCGGCCAGCAAGGGTCAGCAGGACTTCCGCATGTTGGCGCAGGAAGTGATCGGCAGCGCCGAGCGGCCGCAGGTCAAGAGCAAGCGGCTCGTCGATTCCCTGGCCGATCAGCTCGAAGCCATCGGGGCCAGCGCCAACGAGCTTCTCAAGACGGCTGCGTCCGTTCCGATCGTCGAGCAGGCCCCGCAGAGCGCGGTATCCGTGCCGGTGACGCCGCCGGTGCCGGTGCTGGAACCGCAGCCGGCGGCGGTGGTTGCCCCGGTGGCGGCCCAGGAGCCAGTGGCCGCGTCCGTATCCGCCGGGGGCGATCTGCAGACGCTGGCCGAGTCTGTCGTGCAGAGCACCGGTTCTCTGGACGCCAAGCTCTCCGAATACTACGGCGTCAGCCAGGTGCAGGATGCGGTCGTCTTCGTGACCCTCTACCCGCGGGCCCAGACGGTCGCGATCGCCGGGGACTTCAACAACTGGCAGCCGGCGACCACGCCCATGCAGCGGATCGACGACACCGGCGTCTGGCAGACCAAGATGGCCCTGCCGCACGGGACGTACCGCTACCGTCTCGTCGTGGACGGCCAGTGGCAGCAGGACCCCTACAATGAGCGGTCCGAGCTGAATCCTTACGGGGAGTACAATTCCGTTCTCGAAGTGAAATGACACGGGCGCGAGCGCCCGTGCCCTCATGGGCCCCGAGCCCATGATCCGGCGGGCCCACGGCCCGCGAAGGCTGGCGTGCAAAGGCAGGAGGCGAAAGGGTTTGAGGCAAGGGAATGCTCCTGGTTGGAGGCCCATCTTTCCTTTCCCCCTTTTGCCCCTGCCTCTTGCGTTTGGGGGCCGCCGGGGTGGAGTGACAAAAAAAGATCGCCGGGGTGAGATAAATTGCGTTGACACGATAGTCCGATAATGGTACTTTGACAATTGAGTTTGCCGTTGTTGCATGCGATGCGGGGCTGACAAGGCAAGGGGCTCCGGGTGCGAAGGCTCGCACCTGGGAATCCGAATCGAGCATGGATGCTGTGCGATTACATTCGACACGGACTGCGGCCTCCGCTCTGCTCAACAAGGGGGATTCACTGCCGACCGGCGCGGCCGGGCGGCCCGTCACCCTGGAGGGTAGGCTTCCGGCCGGCGCGGGGCGACCTCGTTCGTTCCGGGGGGATCGTCTCGTACTTGGCGACGAGCGCCGCTGTGGCAGCGTCATTCGCAACAACTCCCTTGCGGCAAACCAATTCCAAACCCCACACCGCGAAAGCGGAGAGATTCGTTCCAAACCCCAAGCGCGGGGGAGATTCCAAGGCCCCAATTCCAAGTCCCCAGCAAATTCGAAGTCCCAAGGTTCAAAACGCCCCTGCCGGGCCCGGTCCGTTTGGAAAGTTGGATTTTCTTCCCTTTGGGATTTGTTTGGGATTTGGTGCTTGGAATTTGGAGTTTCCTTGCGATTTGGTGCTTGGAATTTGGAATTTCTTCCGGATTACAGGGGGGCACAACACTCAGCGAACGCGCATGGAGGGTGTTACGGAGGCCCCGATGGGAAAAGGGATTTTCAGTAAGGAGAAGTACGATGAAAACGAAAGGAATGATCTGGGTGCCCCTGCTGGTACTGTGCACGGCAGGGTATGCACAGGACGGCACCGTGCCGTGGGTGAACGTGGCCAACCAGGTGGAGACGAACCAGAGTCAAAGCGTCTCGGCCAGTGGCGGCGACTCGTTCAGCGATAGCCTGTCCACCTCCACGGCGAACGTCAACATCAACACGACCTCGGTCTCGGATTACCGGACGCGGACGCCGCCGATGACGACGTTCCCGCCGCACCTGCCCTATTGGATGCACAGCGGCTGGGGCACGATCAAGGCCTACTTCCCCAACGGGCCGACGGGCAACGATCAAATCTACGAGACCACGTTCGACCCGGACAATGCCGACGACATGCGCGAGATCCGCGGCGTGCTGCGGGCCGTGCCGCATCGCGGCGTGCTGGCGGCCCTCGGCGGCGCGCTCAACGATGTCGCGGTCGCGCTGTTCGGCAAGCCCGACACCTACTACCGCGGCCGCGGCCTCGAGATCGCCAACTCGGTGGTCCGTGACCGCCGGCCCGACGGCAAGGCCCTGCTGGTCTTCATCGATTCCAACGTGGACATGACCCTGCTGGGCGAGGAAGGCTACGCCTATGTGGGCAAAGTCAGTGTCGAGGGTGACGCCGATCGCAACTGGGACCAGGCGTACAAGGCCGCCGTCGCGGAGGCCCTGCTGTGGGACGTGGACATCCTGCTGATCTCCGGCGGGATGAAGGGTGTCACGAGCGGGACCAATACCACCTTCCCCTCCGCCGCGGGCGGCTACAGCCAGGTCAACTACTCGCTGTCGCTGCTCGGCGGCACGGCCCGGGGCGTCACCGAGGGCAAGGGCAAGGCCGTGCTCTGCGGCGAGGCCTACCGGTATTCCCCCCAGACCATCGAGCGGCGGCGCATCCCGGCGGCGCTATACAATCGCATCCGGGCGCGGCCCTGGCCGGTGCCGGTCGGCACCATCGCCCCGGTGCCGGTACCCGCGCCCGCGGAGATCACCGTGCCGGTGCCGGAGGCGCCGTCTGAGAAGTGGCACGGGTATCCTGCCCGTGGGTTCTCGTGGCCTCGGCATCCCGCCGACGATCCATGGGCTGACAGCCCCAGCCAGGCAGAACCGGCTTCTCACACACCCTCTGAGGTGGAAGTACCGGCTCTGCCGGCGCCGCAGGCGACCGTGATCTCGGCTCCGGCCGCCCCGGTGGACCCTGCCCCCATCCCCGCGGCAGCGCCGGCGCCCGCGCCACGGGCCGCCCCTACCCCCGCCCCCGTCCCGGCGCGGGCGCGGCACGTGGAGCCTGCGCCGCCCAGCTATGAGGGGCCGGGTATTACGATGAGCCGGGAGCTCTTCGAGATGGCGGGTTTCCCGCCGGACCGACACGTTGGCTACATCAGAATTCGATAAGCGTTGGAGAGCCCGACGGAGGGCATTGTCACGCCGAGGGACCCCGCGCCGGGACCCTGGACCGTGACGAGGCCATCCCGGTATTGGCTTGGAGTATGGAGAACCCTGTTGGAATCGGTACCAGGGCCGCCGCAGGCCCTGCGGCGTCATGGCGTGCGGGCTGGATCGTACCGCCCGCCGCCAAGCCGGATCGTACGGAAAGGAGTGCCAAAATGTGGAGAGTATCTGTGATCGTGGGATGGAGCATGCTGGCGTGCACAAGCAGTGCGCACGCCTGGATCGGACGGACCCAGGGCTTCGATATCGGGGCGGTGAACCGCATCCTCTGGGGCGGTGGCATCGGCTCGGCCACGGGCGAGACCCAGACCAGCTTCAGTCAGACCCAACAGTTCAGTGAGCACCACCGCTACAGCAGCATCTCGGGAACCCAATCGGGGCGTGGCTCGCTGAGCCAGACGGCCACCGCCCACGGGACCGGGTTCAGCACGGTCCGCCAGACCGCCGACATCGGCGGCTCGCAAAGCCTGTCGGCTTCCCCTGCGTTCTGGTCAAGCGGCGCCTGGGGCCGGCAAGGACTGGAGGTCAGGCTGGATACGCGGCTCTTCCAGCCGAACGGCAGCGGCAGCGTCAGCGGGACGCAGGCCTACAACGGCCAACAGGAGCAATCGCTGGCCACGCCGTACAGCACGAGCAGCCAGTCCCAGTCTGTCGATGTCCGGCAGTCCGGCTCGATCAACCCGACGACGGACACGGACCCGATCGTGCGGAACACGGTCACCATGAACTTGCGACAATCGCAAATGATGAACGGCCGATAGCCGCCGTTCCCGAGTGATCGAATCTTCATAGTGCACCTCCTTGCCGTGCTGTCCGGACCTCAACCGCATGGGCAAGGAGGTCTTTTTTCAACGACCCGCTCAAAGGCTAACGGCTC
>VGYL01000652.1 GCA_016872975.1 Planctomycetota bacterium | reverse complement strand
CGTCTCGGCCGGATTTCTGTCGGCAAGTCCGACACGACCGATTTCGAACTGACGCCGGAGCCCGTCACCGTCGACGAGATCCTCCTGTGTCTCAAGCGGATACTGAAATCGGTCAACCGCTGGAACAAGAGCGGTGGCCAACGCGGGTATCTCATGTTCATCGTGCAGTACGTGAAGTAGTCGCAGCTATGCCCTAGCCAGCGATCGACCCGGACAAGATGACGCTGACGGATCATCTCGCGCACCAGCGGACGGTCCTGGCGAACGAGCGAACACTGTTGGCGTACCTCCGCACCGGCCTGGCTCTGCTGGCGGCCGGCGGCACAGTGATCAGATTCCTCGGCGAGAACCGGGTGCTTCATGCGACCGGAGTTGTTCTGCTGATCCTCGGCAGTGGCGGACTCGTCGTGGGCGTCTGGCGGTTCATTGCCGTGGCGCGGGAGTTGCGGCGGGTCTATCGAGAGCCGCCGGACCGTTCGCGACCGGGCGCCGGCCGCGATAGATCAGCATGAGGTTGCGGACGTAGACGACGGTGCCGAAGGCCTGGCCCAGGATGATGACCGGGTCGCCGCGGCCGATGCCGTAGACTAAGACACCGCCGCTGCCGATGAGACTGAGGTACCAGAAGGCAATGGGAATGACGCTCTTGCCGGAACGCTCCGAGGCAACCCATTGGACCAGGAATCGGGCCATGAAGGCGGTCTGAAAGACGATGCCGAAGGCGCCCCAAAGGTCGAGGTTGGCACAGAACCTGGCCCACAACTCGCTCGCCATATCAAGACTCCCATTCGTGGCATTCGTAGCGTAACATGCGTTGCTGCATCCAGCGGACGGCGAAGGCGTCCCGCAGGGCCTTGAAGACGCGGTTGAGCACGCCGTACTTGGCCTTGCCGGCGGTCCGCGGCCGATGGTTCACCGGCACCTCCATCACCCGGTAGCCCTCCATTTTCACCAGCGTCGGCAGGAACCGGTGCATGCCGTTGAAGAGCTTGATCCGTTCGATGCACTCGCGGCGGAAGACCCGCAGGCCGCAGCCGGAGTCGTGGATCTGCTCGTGCGTCAGCCAGTTCCGCACACCGTTGGCGATTCGTGTCGAGACCAGGCGAATCCACGGGTCGTGGCGGTCGGCCCGCCAGCCGTTGACGAAGCCGCAACCCTGGGGCTGCGACTCCAGCATCTGGAGCAGCCGGAGGATATCCGCCGGGTCGTTTTGCAGGTCGGCGTCGAGTGTGGCGATGAACGTGCCCCGCGCGTGGCGCAAACCCGCCTCCACGGCGGCCGTCTGGCCGGACCGCTGCCGCAGCGCCAGGACCCGCAACTGCGGGTATTTCTTCCGCAGATCCCGCAGCACGTTGGCGGTGCCGTCGGTGCTGGCATCGTCGGTGATAATGATTTCCCAGTCGTGCTCGAGCCGGGCCAACGCCGCCGCGACCTCTTCGAGCAACCGCGGCAGGTTCTCCACCTCGTTGTGGGCCGGTGCAACGACCGACAGGTATACTTCCCGATCTGACGGACTCATGTATTTCGTCCTTGCGAGTCTTGTCCAGGGCATCCATGCCCAACCTTTTGGCCGACATTGTACCGCGGCCGTGCCGTTGCTGCAATGTCTGAGCAAATTCGGCAAAGTGCGTGCGGCCTGCGGACAGGTGGATGACCGTTCCTGCGCGGGTGTCCCGGGCCGGCAGAGATCACCGCCGGAAAAGGGGACATTCTACTTTTCCTTCCCGGGCGGGGAAAAGTAGAATGTCCCCTTTTCCTGTGCCGCGCAGGGACCGAGGATCCGACGGGTGGCAGTTTCTTCTTAGCCTTTGAGCGGATCGTTGTTTAAGATGAAGGATCGGGAGCCGGCCCCGGGATGCGTCTTGTGTGGCTCGGCTCAATCGTAAAGAGTAGATCATTGACGGATGTTTCATGGAAGAACACGTGGAAACGAAGGACGCCCGCACACCCTGGCCGGCCGTCATGGCGCTTTGCCTGGCGGTGGTGGGATTCTATTGGTTCATGGCGAGCCGCAGCACGCTGTGGGACCGGGATGAGCCGCGGTTTTCGCGGGCGACGGCCGAGATGATCGAGTCGGGCAACTATCTGTACCCGACCTTCAACGGCCAACTGCGGCCGGACAAGCCGATCCTGACCTACTGGCTGATGTCGGTCCCGATGCGTGTGCTGGGACCGACCTCGCTGGCCTGCCGGTTCTTCAGCACGGTGGGCATCGCGGTCACCTGCATCTTCACGTTTCTTCTCGGCCGGCGGTTCCTGGGGGTCAAGGCGGGGCTCTGGTCCATGGCCGTGCTGGCTTCCACGCTGCTGATTATGGTGGAAGGCACGGCGGCCACGGCCGACGGCATCCTGCTGCCCTGCATGGTGGCCGTCATCGTGCTGTTCTCCCGCGATCTCGTCCGGCCGCCAGGCGATGCTGAAGCTCGCTTCGTCGAACGTCGGACGTCAGATGGAACGAGCCGCGCAATCGGCTCACGCTTCACGCTCCTCGGGATGGGGCTGGCTTTCGGGCTGGGGCTCCTGGCGAAAGGGCCGGTGGCGCTGCTGCCGATCGTGGTGATGGTTGTGACCCTGGTGCTGATGCGCCGGAGCGAGATCCGCCTCGGGTCCCATCTGGGCCGGCTGGGTGGAGCGGCAGTCCTGGGTTGCCTGTTGTTCCTGGCCTGGGCCCTTCCCGCCAACAACGCCACGGGCGGGGAGTTCATGCGCCTGGGTATCGGCCATCATGTGGTGGCACGATCGGCACGCCCCCTGGAAAGCCACGGCGGCCGCTTCCTGCTGTACCTGCCGTACTATCTGCCGGTCATCATCGCCGGCTTTTTCCCCTGGACGCTGCATCTGCCGGGGTCGATCTCAGCGGTGGTGAACCGGCGCGTAGGGACCGCCCCTTTCCGCGCGTTGTTTCTGGCTTGGGTGGTCTCGATCGTGGTCATCATGACCCTGGTGGCGACGAAGCTGCCGCACTACATCCTGTTCACGTGGCCGGCCATGGCTCTGGCGGTCGGCGGCACCCTGGCGGCGGCTTCCGAAGGCCGGTTGACGGAGACCGACCGCCGCTGGCTGCGGGGCGGGGTGTGGTTCTTCGGGCCCGTGGCGGGTGGCGCGGTCGCAGGCCTGTGCGCCGCTCCGTTGGCGCTGCATCTGACGGGAGCCATCGTCCCGTTCTGGATCTCGGCGGCCGTCTTGCTGGGGATGTCCGTGCTGTCGATCCGTCGGCAATTGCAGAACCGTCCGCAGGCCAGTGCGGTCACATTGCTGGTGGGCATGCCTGTGTTGCTGCTGCCCATGATGCTCGGCATCATGCCGGCGCTGGAAAACGTCAAGATCTCTCCGGGCTTGGCGGAGGCCGTCAAACAGCAGACGTCCCAGGAGGTGCCGGTGGCGACCTTCGGTTACGCCGAGCCCACGCTCAATTTCTATATCGGTCGACGGATCGAGCCGTTGGCCGACAAGGAAGCGGTTGTCGCCTGGGCGCGACGGCCGCAACCGGGGGTCCTCATCATTCCGAAGGCCCTGCTGGCGGAGGTTGAACAGCACAGCGGCACACTGGATCTCACGGAAATCGCCGCGCGAAAAGGCCTGAATTACTCGAAAGGGGATGCCCTGGAAGTGGCGGCGCTGCTGCGCCGGGAGCGGCAGCCATGACGGATTCCGAGAGCGCGTTTGAAGAGCCGGCCCATCGTGGCATGGGCTTCCAGCCCATGAGCCATCGGCAGTATGCCGATGCCACCAAGCCACACGGGCAGGATGCCCGTGCCACTTTTCGGACACCTGCTGAGACAAATCCGAGCGCCAAGATGCGAAATCCGAAAAAGATTCTGAATGGAGCTCGGGCTGCCGGGTGGGTCTATGTGGTGCTTGTCGGAGTTGTGGCTGCGACGGCCGGTCGCCTGTTTCTTGACCCGGCCGTCAGTACGTGGCTTCTGCATCACCCCAACCACTGGCACACGAACTTCTGGGTGGACGCCTTTCGGCAACTGGGCAAGGCGGAGGTGCCGATCTGGCTGTTGTTGAGCTTCAGTTGCCTGACGAACCGATGGCGGCCGACGGTCATCACCCTCGCGGCACTGGTTCTGGTGTGCCTGTGCGTGTGTCCGTTGAAGGCGATGGTGCGGAGAAGCCGGCCGGACGCCCGGGCGGCCGCGGCCCAGCAATACCACGATCCGCAACTCAGCTCCGGCACCTCGTCGCAGCCTCTAGAAGTCCCGTGGCAGAAGAAGGTCTCCTTTCCTTCGGGGGACACCGCGGTCGTCTTCGCCGCGGCAACGACCCTGTCCTGGTCCTTGGGCCGGCTCTGGGCGCCCGTTCTCTTCACGGCCGCCGGCGTCATCGGCTTGCTCCGAGTCACGGCGTACGTGCATTACCCGTCGGATGTGATAGCCGGGGCAACCATCGGCATCCTTTGCGGCCTGTAT
>VGYL01000651.1 GCA_016872975.1 Planctomycetota bacterium | reverse complement strand
CAGCGGCGGCAGGCCGTTCGCGCCAGGCAGTTCCGCCACGCGAACTTCCATCGCCAGCACCAGGCGCAGCGAATGGGATTCCGGGAAGCGGACCGGCCGCAAGCGAATTCGAAACGCCTTGCCGCCGCGCCGCTCCCCCTCTTTCTCATGCTGCGCGTCGGGCCCAGGCTCTGTCACAACCTCGACCACGCTCTCCAGGTCGCCGCTCAGATCATGACGTGTGCCGCGCTCCAGATCGAACAGCACGGCGTCTGTAAGGACCGGTTTCACCCGGTCCCGCTCGGGCGGGGGGACAGGTAGATGGACCTGGACTTCCACGGCCCGCTCGTGGCCCGCATGTCCGGTGACGTCCCGAACGTGCCGGACGAACACCACCGCCTTGTCGGATTCGGCGATGAGCGTGCCGTAGCGCCACGGCCAGAAGGCATTCAACGAGGCATAGTACGTGGCCCCGGCCTTCTCCAACTGTTCGGAGGTCTCGTCCACGCGCTGAACGATCTGCGGATCGGGACCCTCGATGGGCCACTGCTCGTCGGGCATCAGGGTGAACTGGTCGAAGCCCGCCTGGAGCATCTGGGCGAGATTCCCGTTGCCGGTAAAGCCGAACCGCACATAGGGCTTCCCGTCCCACCACATCCGGTGGTCTTCGTCCACGTGCCAGCGGTGCCCTCTGTACTCCCCGCGCGTGGGCGGCACCGCGGTCTCCGAGTCAGCCCGGAGAATTGCACCTTCTTTTCGTTGCCTTGCCTCGGCCCGTGGCTGGGCGAGCGTCGTTCCCCCGCCGGAGAGTATCGCCAGAGCACTGACTCCCAGCACCCACCCCATTGGCGTCCCGGGGTTGCCGCCTCGGTCCTTCACGATTCGGCTGATTCGCTCTTTCACGGCTTTCTCCTCTTGAATCCGGTTGGCACAAAACCCGCCTGTCTCCGGGGCGCGAGATCCAACAGGGATTCGGCGTCGTTCACGGCCGTCCGCCCGGCGGCCAGGACCCAATCATCGCACACCTGTTCACTGCGTTGCCGCCGCCAATAACTCAGCTTGTGACAAAGGACGCCTACCCATTTGGTGCGGCGGCCCTCTATCGGGCCCTTTGCTCAAGGGTGCGTTGCATCTGCTGCATCTGTTCGCGCAGCTCCTGCATCTGGCGACGGAGTTCCTCGACCTCCGCTTCGAGCCGGCGGCCCTCCTCCGGCGCCGTCCGCGTGTGTGCTTCGGCAGGGGGGCGGACCTCCTGCAGGGGAGCGGCCCCACGGCGCAGCGCTTCGGGACGCCTCTCGAGGTCGGCCATCTGGCCTTGGATCGCTTCCAGTCGGGCCCGCAGTTCCCGGGCCTCCTGATCCTGCTCCGGTCCGAGCTCGCGCAAGCGCTGCTCGATGCGACGCATTTCCTCCTGCAACTCCGCTCGGCGCTGCCTCACGTTCGACGGCGCCTGATCTTGCGGGGGTCTGGCTCCGGCGTCCCGACCCAGGGCCTGCGCCCGCGACAATTCCGCCAGTTTGCTCTCGACTTCGCCGAGCTCGGCGTGGCGTCGTTCCAGGTGGGCCTTGAGCTCCCGGGCCTCCTGGTCCTGGCCGTCGCGTAGTCCGCGCAGCTCCCGCTCGGCCGCGCGGATGTTGTTGGCCAACTCGTCGCGGTGCCGCCGCAATTCGTTGATTTTGGCTTCCTGTTCCGGCGCTCGGGGTTCGCCCGGGCCGGGCCGTCTCACTCCTTGCTCAAGAGTGCGAAGCTGGCGCTCGACCAACTCGATCTGCTCCTGCAGTGTTTCGAGCTCGGCCCGGAGGACGGCCCGTTCCTCCTCCGGGGCCCCCTCGCCGCGCCGGTGGAGAACCGCCTCGGTCTCGCGGGCCTGCGCCTGGAGCTGCTCGTGCAGCCGCACCAGCACATTGCGGCGTCCGGCAACCGCCGGCCTTGGGCCCGCCTGTTCCTGCCGCACCTGGGGCCGTGGCTCTTCCTCTCTTCGTTGCTTGGCCTCGGGCCGCGGCTGGGCGAGCGCCACCCCCACGCTGGCGAGCACCGCCAGAGCACTGACGCCCAACGCCCACCCCATTCCCATCCTCGGGTTGCTGCCTCGGTCCTTCACGATTCTGCGAATTCTCTCTTTCATGGCTTTCTCCTTTCCAATGACGGTCGGCACAAAGGCCGCCTGTTTCTGAGGCGCCAGATCCAACAGGGATTCGGCGTAATCCAGCGCGGTCTGCCCGCCGGCCAGGACCCAATCGTCGCACACGTGTTCGCTGAGCCGCAGAAGCTGGTCTTTGGCCCACCACAGCAAGGGATGCCAGGGGAAGATGGCCGTCAGGACTTCGGCCAGGAGTCCGCTGACATGATCCAGCCGCCGCCAGTGACTCAGCTCGTGACAAAAGACGCCCACCCATTTCGTGCGGCCGCCCGCCTGTAACGCTCTCGGGTGTACGAGCAGCACCGGCTCACGGCCCCAACACCAGATGACGGGACTGCGGATGCGCCCGCTGGATCGAATCGCGACCGATCCGCCCATCCCCAGTCTGTCCTGCGCCGTCTCCAGGGCCCGATGCAGGCATTCGTTCTGAACCGGGCGCGCCGTATGCACGAAGTGCAAACCCAGGACCAAGCGCAGGATCAGCCGCAGCAGCAGGCTCGCCGTCGTCACGGCCCAACAGAGGAATGCCATCAGACGCCACGGTATGGACAGGGCGGTTGCCCATAGTGCGGTGGCCGGTGCCATGGGTTCCACTGTAAGCAGGGGCAACTCCGCTGCGACCTCGTCGGCCGGTGGGTCGCGGAGCGGGCCAGTGGTGGGCGTTCGGCCGTCTGCGGCCGCAGGTGGTGTGTCCGCGTGCCACGTGTCCGGCGGGGCGAGAGGGATGGAAGATTGGCGAGCGGGGACGCTCGCCCTACGAAGAGTGGGAATGTCGCCTGGTGGGGCGGCGTTCGGGGCGAGGACCCCGAGCTCGAAATGTCCCGCCGACAGGTACAGGACCGGCATGAGCACCGCGGCCAGCAGGGCGGTGAGAAGGACCTGATGGGCGCGGGCCGGCCGGTGGCGCCAGGCATGACTGGCCGCCAGCCCGACGGCCAGACAGGCCGTGCCTTGCACGAGCAGAAGCAGCCACGGACCTGCGGCAAGCAGCTTGTCGATCATGGCTCTCTCTCCTTTCGCTTCTTATCGATCATCGCACGCAACTCGGCAAGCTCCTGGTCGCTCAGATCGCTCTCGCGAATCAGATGCTGGAACATGGCGACCGCGTCCCCCTCGAACACCCGCTGGAGAAACCCGCGCACCGACCCGGCTCCCGCCTCTTCGCGGCTCCGGACCGGCAGATAGATGTAGCTCTTGCCCTCGGCCCGATGCGCCAGCCAGCCGGCCTTCTCCAGCTTCTGCAAGACTGTCAGCACGGTTGTGTAGGCCAATTTCTTGCGGCGTCCCAGGCGCCTGAGGACCTCATGCACGCTCGCCTCGCCGCGCTGCCAAACCACCTCCATCACGGCCCGCTGCAACTGGCCCAGATTGTCGAGCGACGGTCTTTCCATACGATGTACCTCCGAGGCAACCGATCCTGCGACATCTACGATCCATAGAAGTACTATACCAAATAGTAGATGTCAACAGAAAAATCCGGGGCGCGGGAAAATCGTCGGATGATGACGGCGGAATCCTCTTGTCCGGGCCGTCCAGAGGAGATACAATTGCCAGCAAGATGCCGGAATGGCAGAACGGGCGAAAAGGCCTGAAGCGACTGGCCGACGTCGGGGAACAAGGGGCCACGATGAAGATGATCGGCGGCGGGCAGTTCGCCAACGTCATCATCGAGAACCTCCTCAAGGCGGGCGTGCGGAACACGGTCAAGAACGAGCGGCTCCGGTTCGACCGCCCGGAGGTCCATCCGGGCCAGTGGGTTCACGCGGAGGGCCAGTACACGCAGGTAGGGGCAGGCCCCCGTGCCTGCCCTGAGACCCGGCGGGTGGCGGTCTGCATCGGGCCGGAGCATGGGACCGTCGGGCCGGAACTGGTGAAGGAGGCGGCGCAGGGGATCGGGTTCGACCTGCTGCTGGTCTGCGGCTTCGCGTTCGATCCGCACGTCTCGGAGGAGGCCACGATCGCGGTGAAGGTCATCAACCACTACGGCGCCGAAGTGCTGAAGGTGTACGACGTCAACGCCAAGAAGGGATCGGCACGATAGCCAAAACGCCCGCTCCACGGCGTCTGCCCGTGCGCCCGTTCCCCAAAAAAATCTGATTCCCATCCGGACAATAGGCTTGACAGTGTTAGGTGTGCCTAATATAGTTAGGGACAACTAACTTCCACGTGGGGACCGGTACGGCTCTCCGGTCCGGGAAGTCGGGCGTGACGGACAACCGGTGGAGCAGGGGTGGTTCGATGGCATGGGATGAGAATTCGGCAGGGGGCCGTCCGGACGGCGCCGGCCGCCGGCCGGCGGCGGACCAGGGCC
>VGYL01000650.1 GCA_016872975.1 Planctomycetota bacterium | reverse complement strand
TTGCATCTTCTCGAAAGGCGACATGCCGCAACTCCTTGAAAACGCACTTTCGGCTTCCCGACGCCAGTTTCACATCTACCTCTATTATACCGGTAGCCCTGACAGGAGAAACCAAAATCGGGAGCGCTTCGCGCGGTCTGCCCTTGCGATAAGCTTTCGCGGTGGAAGAGGCGTCGTTCGTGGTTCGTGAAGCGGGAAGCGAAAACGGGCCGTACGGCGTTCGGGACTGTTTTCTCTGTGTCCTCGGTGTCCTCTGTGGCTGAAAAGAAGTTCCCAGTTGGCAGTTCGCAGTTCCCAGTTGCGGCCTGCGGCCTGACGTCCTCAGCCGGGGGCGGCTGAGCTACATGTCTGCTTCAATCTGCGCGAATCGGGAGATTGCCGCGCTTCGCTCGCAATGACATGATCTGCGGTTGAAAGGCAGTAATCGGTAGCCGGTTGTCCGTTGTCGGTTCGGAATGTCGCCGAAGACCTGTTTTTGAGACGCCCTCGCCACGGCGGCCGTCCTACCCGTTTTGTTCGCGTGGTTCGCGTATTTCGCGGTTGGAGGGCCGTTGCCAATTCTCAGTTGTCAGTTCTCAGTTCCCAGAGGTTGCCACGCTCCGCTCGCAATGACATTATTGCCGCGCTTCGCTCGCACTTGTCTGATCCGCGGCTGAAGAAGAGCTGTTGAACCGAGGATGACAAAAGGAAAATGGCAGAAACGAAAATGAATCCGGAAGAACAGGAGACGTTCTTCGGCTCTCCCCATATTCCTTTCTACCCTCTTCTTTTCTACCCCTCTTGGTTCGGGCCGCAGACCGGGCTGGGGAAACCGGTGTAATCTGCGGCTGTCAGAGGGTTCCCGGTTCTCAGGGATTCGGTGGGGCAAGCCCCACCCTACAGATTCTGATCTCTGCGTCTTGGCGTCTCTGCGCGAGTAGCCTTTTGGTTGCGACCGCAGGCCCCGCTACGTCTCTTTGCGTCTTTTTGCGGCGAAGAGGGTTCGATGGGCCGTCCTCCGGAACTTGGCGCTCTGGGCGTCGCCCGATCAGGTCGAGGGCAGGCTTTGGCGCGAGAACCGGCTTTGGTTGCGGCGGCCGCGAGCCGCGTGGGCAAAATGAATTTTGCCCACCCTACCGGCTTCGTGTCCACCGTCGGGCGCGACGAGAAGACGATTCGGGAATACATCCAGCGGCAGGAAGAGGAGGATCGCCGGCTGGACCAGGGCAAGATGTTCGATTAACCGCCGCCGTAGGCGGCTCCTAGACAATCTGCTTTGAGCGGTTCACATTACAAGCCTCCACCTCTGGTGGAGGTATTGACTATCCCAGAAGAGGTACGTGACACCTTTAATTATCCCTCTAATCATCCAGACCGCCAATCAGATCGCCAAAGATGGGCTCTCCATGGCCCAAAACCGCATTTTCAGGGGCGCCAGGCCGGATGCCGGTATCAGCGCCATGTATATGATCTGGCGGTCTGAATTTTTCGCGTAATAACGCCACCTCACATGGGGTATTTGGCGGACTGAGTTTTTCGCGTAAAAACGCGGGCTTGGAATTAGGGGGGGCAGGTACATTTGCCATCGTCACGTCGTGTGCCGTGCTCGGGGCGGGAAATCTCCCTTTGTGTCATGGGAATACGGGGGAATGGTGGGCGCCACCCTGTTTTCGCGCCGGAACGAGGCCCTCCGGCCGACAGTACCATCAAAGATGCTCAACACAATTAGTTGAGCATCTTTGGATAAACGTGCGCATCTTTGGGAAACGGTGAGCATCTTTGGCCGGGGTTGAGCATCTTTGGGAGGGGGCCCCCATCTCCCGGGGGAGGGAGAGCCCGCCCGCAACGGGATGGTCCGGTATTCCCAGTGTTCCAGTATCCCATCGTTCCGCATCCGTGCGATGCTGCTGGCCGGAGGGCCGGCCTACCCGGAGATCGAGGCCGGGTCGGGGCGAACCTGCCGGAGGAGGGACCGGATGCGGGAAATACGCGGGGCCCGGTCTGCCAGCGAGATCTGCGGACGATTGCGGTAGAATTATGGGATTGGCGGTAAACGCTTGCGGTCGATGTACCTTCTATAGGGGCAGAGATCTCAGGTTGCATGCAGCCGGGCGCGGGCCCGGAACGTTTTGTCGGTACGAGTAACAAGAGTGTCGGATGCGAAGTTTGAAAACCTGGTGAACGAGCATGGCCGGCAGGTCCTCCGCACGGCCCTGCGCGTGCTGCGCGACGCGAGCCTGGCGCACGATGTGCACCAGGAGGTCTTTCTGGCCCTCTGGCGGCGCTGGGACCGGTACAACGGCGCGGTCAACTGGCCGGCGTACCTGTACCGGGCCACCGTTCGCAAGGCCCTGGAAATGGCACGTAGGCGGCGGGGCTTGTCGTCCGTCTCTCGTCGCTTGCCTTCCGCGGGAGACGAGATCCGGGCGATGAGCAACGCAGGAACGCCTCACGGTGTCACTACGAACAGCCCTGACGGGGCGTTGCAGGCGGGTGAATTGCAGCAGCAGTTGGCCGCGGCCCTTGCCCAGTTGCCGCGACGTCAGGCGGATGCGTTCGTCCTGTGCCGCCTGGAAGGGTTGGAAGCGGCCGAGGTCGCGCAGATCCTGGGCTGCTCCGAGCCGACCGTCCGCGTTCACTTGCACCGGGCCATGCTCCGGCTGGCCCGCGACTTGCATGAGTACCTTGGTGAATGACCGGCCATTTGCAGACGCCCGGTCGAAGATGAAGGTGAATGATGAGTCCTCACAGTGTAACCCCTGAGCAGCTTGTTCAGTTCGTCCTGGGCGAGCTGACCGGCGACAAGGCTGGTGAGATCGAGCGGCACCTGGGCCGGTGCGAAGCCTGCCGGCAGGCGGTCGGACGGCTTCAGACGCTGCTCGCTTGTGCCGGGCGAATGGGCTCGGTGCCGGGGGAGGAACCAATGAGTGCGTCGGCGAACCGTGCGGTTCTGCGGGCGACGCAAAGGCAAGGCAAAGATGGATTGCGCCGCAGGATTGCCTTCCAGGCGGCGCTGATTGGGAGAACGATCGTGAGCAATCGAACGATGAAATGGGCCGTGGCGGCGGCGGTCGCCCTGGCCGTGATTTTGGGTCTGAGCCTCTTCACTGGCGACGGGACCGGCCGGGCCTACGCCCAAGTGGTGGACCAGTTGCACCGGGCGCATACCCTGACCTACGGCATGATCACGCAGTCGGGCGTCGAAAGCATGCCGACCGTGCGGATGGACGTCGCCTTCAGCGACACCGGGCGTCTCCGGATGTCTACTGCCGACGGCTACACGACCGTCCTCGAGACCACGGCCACCGGCGCCCGAGGCATCAGCCTGGTCCCGGCGACGAAAAGCTACGTCGTGTTCGAGATGGCCAACATTCCGGACGACCCGGCCAAGGACCCGTGGACGGCGGCCGAGCGGCTCCGGGCCCTGCCCGCGCAGGCGAGCCAGGCCCTGGGACGCCGGGAGTTCGACGGCCGGATGCTCGATGGGTATGAGGTCCGCCAGGACGACGCCACGACGACGGTCTGGATTGACCCCAAGAGGGGCGAGCTGGTCCGGGCGGAGGTGCGCTTCGCCCACGCGCCGGGCATGAATGTGATTCTGAGCGATTTCCAGTTTGATGTCCCGTTGGATGAGGCGTTCTTCAGCATCACGCCGCCGGCGGACTACACACCGGTGCAGGTATCCGCCGATGTCTCCCAAGTCACCGAGCGGGACTTCGTCGAGTTGCTGCGCTTCTGGTCGAAGTGGACGGTCGATGCCACCTTCCCGCCGACGGTGAGCGGGCCGGATATCGCCAGGATCACGGTGCAGATGGCGCGGGAAGGCAAGTTCGTCAGCCCCTGTCCGCCGGGATATGAGCCCGACCAGCAGAAGGATATCATGTACCGCGGCCTGGTCTTCATGAGCCGGCTGCCCGCCGGCACCTGGCGCTACGCCGGCCAGAACGTCGCCTTCGGCGACCCCGCCGTGCCGATCTTCTGGTACCAGCCCGCCGGCTCGCCGACCTACCGCGTCATCTACGCCGACCTGAGCGTCAAGAAGATCACCGCGGAGGACCTGCCGAAGTAAACCAGATTCCTCCGCAGAACAATGACAAGAAACCGGGTTATCCAGACTCGGCTTTTCTATGCGCCCAGCCCAAGCCCCTTGATTCGACGCTGGAATCGTGTTATCATGTCAGTCATGAGCGGTGAGGCCCGGATCTTGGTCAGAAGGTGCTTGTGCTGGCGAAAGCGGCAGAGACCTCATTGGGATATGGGAGAGCTTGACGTTGTCGGCTATCGAGAGAATACGCCAGAAGATTCGGAACCGGGATTACTACTTGTCAGCGCATGCTGAAGATGAGTATGAAATGCGAATACTGTGGTGGTGAGACAGTACAGAGGAAGGTCAGGAAACAGCATTGGCTCAAAGGCAGGTTGTACATTGTCGAGAACGTCGACGCCGAGGTGTGC
>VGYL01000649.1 GCA_016872975.1 Planctomycetota bacterium | reverse complement strand
GTATTTCAGAGCACGGCTTCTGGCTCTTCCACGAAGGCAAGGAGTACTTCCTCGACTATGGGCATTTTCCGTGGTTCAAGAAGGCAACCGTCGAGCAAATCTGCCGCATCGAATTGACGCACGGCACCCATCTCTACTGGCCCGACTTGGACGTGGATCTGACGTTCGACATCATCGAGTACCCGGAGCGATATCCGCGCGTGAGCAAGTAACGCGGCAAGCTCAGCACATCAGCATACGCATGGGCTGGAGGGTTCGGTCGAAGGGATTGAAGATGAGGCCGAGGATTTCCAGCGTTACGACGCCCAGCAGGGCTTCGTCGCCGTCTTCGCCCAAGACCACCGGGGTATGGGCTTCGCCTTGGGGAAGGACGACATAGGCCTCGGAAATCGATCTCTCGATCGTGGTGCCGTCCGCCAGCGTGAAGGTCATTCTGCGCTTCGCCTTCAGACCGATCTTCTCCCACACGTCTTTGGGGAGAACCGAGTACGTGGCGCCACTGTCCACGAGGAATTTCACGTCCGACTGTTTCCCTTTCGGACCTTTAACCTGCCCCTCGATGTAGGTGATACCCATAGTCGCCATCCTGCCTTTCATGATTATGCCTGCATTATACCAGCTTTCTGCCACCGATCCAAGCGGGTAGGTAAGCGGATTTCGATAGCGATGGGGTGGTGGGAAGGGATTGCCACAGAGGCCACCGAGGGCACAGAGAAGAAGGCAATGATCATTCGGCCTCCGTGTTCTCTGTGCCCTCGGTGGCCATAGTACTCTTGGACAACCGCTGGGTCGGTTCAACTGCGCCAGGGGCGGGTTCGGCCTTGGAGGTTGGCCAGGGTTTCGTTGAGGATCTTGGTGTCCTCGGCGATCTCGAAGTCGAACATGCCGGCCAGGGTATGGTCGGCGCCGTTCTGGAAGACGTACGGGAACGCATCCTTCGGCGGGATCGCCCCGGCGGCCATCACCTTGAAGGCGATCCAGGGCTTGGTCACGTTCTTCATCACCTCGATCGTCTCCTGCGGGTCGCGGCACCAGTAGCCGGGGATTTCGCTGTAGGCCCTCTGCAACTGCTCCGGCTTGGGGCCGCTGGGGTATTTGTGGTGATGGAAGGTCTTGATGTAGAAGTCGGCGGGGATGTCGTTCTTTTCGCACTCGACGATGACCTTCAGGTCGTGGGCGCCGACGCCGGAGGGGACGCCCAGGTCCTTGGCGATCTCGACCGCCTTGCGGACGAGGTCCATCCGTCCCTGGTTGACGAGGGCATCGGAGCGGACGCCCCAGAGGTAAATGGCCTCGGTGCCTTCGTCGATCAGCTCCTTGGTCATGTCGGCATAGGCCTGCATGTCGTCCTTGATCTCCGCGATGGGGCAGATGATCCACTGGATCTTGCCGCCGTAGCGCTGGCGGTAGCGCTTGAGCATCGAGACGATTCCCGGCGGGTTGTGCAGGGACAGCGTATTGATCCCGTGTGCCTCGGCCAGGGCCATCGTCTCGTGGATCTTCTCCTCCGTGTTATAGTGGGCACAGAGGTTGTAGACGTACTTGAGGTCCCGGCTGTGCGTGTAGTGCGTCAGCAGGTTGCCGCCCAGCAGCATCCGGCTGACTTCCAGGTTGCCGATCTTGCCTATCGGCATCGTGGCCTTGGAATTCGGCTCGACCTTGATGGCCGCCCCCTTCGGCTCGGCGGCCCAGCCCGTGTTCAGGGCCAGCACCCCGCCCGCCGAGGCGGCGACCGACTGCTTCATGAAGCTGCGGCGATTCACGTGCGACGACATGTTCTGTTCTCCTTCCTGTTCGATCGATCTCGGTTCTGTGGCACGGTCATCCCGGCCGCGTTCTTCACGGGCTGACAGCCCGTGCCCCGTAGCATGGGCGCGAGCGCCCATGAGTATCCACGGGCGTCCCGCCCGTGTCCAGGGCCAAAATGGCCCTGGGACTCACGGGCAAGATGCCTCATGGTTCCAGAACGATGAGCCGCGAGCGCCCATGCTTTCGACCACGGGCAAGATGCCCGTGCTACTGCAAGTCCCCGGCCGCCCAGCGGATCGAGCGGACGATCAGTTGCCGATAGTTCGGATTCGCGTACGCCTTCGAGTCGTGGCCGAGCTGGAGGAACACGATGCGGTTGGTCTCGGACGGCCGCGTCCAGCAGATCGTGGTGTCGCTCTTGGGGTGATCCGTCGTCAGCAACACGTGGTTGTCCTTGGCGAACCAGATGCCCTTGTAGGTCTCATCGTGGATCGTGAAGTCGCTCATCCCGCGGGTGATCGGGTGCTCGCGGTCGGCGATCTTGACGTGGATGTCCATGTCGTGGTCATAGGTGCCTTTGGCAAACTGCTTGCCGTCGATCGTCTGCTCTTTGAGCGGATAGCGGGCCCCGATGATCTGGCGGTACACGTCGGAGGAATTGAACGCCCCCTCGGCATGGTGCAGGGCGACCAGGCCGACCCCGGCTTTCAGAAGATCCTGGAAGTTCTTCTCCCGCTGGGGCGAGATGTTCTGGCTCATGTTGTACAGGACGATCACATCGTAGTCCCAGTTGCTGATGTCCTCAAAGATCTCGCTATGGTCCTTCTGGGCGGCCTCGACGTACTGGATGTCCGGGTAGCCCTGGAACAGCTTGAAGAACGGCTCCTGCTCGAAGCCGTGCCCGCCGGTGACAACGACGACCTTGATCGGGTCGAGCGGTTTGATCGCGATGTTCTTGAAGTAGACGAGGCTCTTGGGGTCGTGGCCCTGAATGGCGATGGTGCCCTGGCCGATCATGCGGCCGGGCATGCCCCGCGGCGGCAGCCAGCCGGGCGGCTGGATCCAGTCGGCGGTGGTCTTGCCGTCGATCCGGATGGTGACGCGGTTGCCCTGGACCTTGATGTGATAGTGGAACCACTGGTCGTCCCGCGAGGGCGCGTTGTCCATCACGTCCTCGACGTTGTACAGGCCGCCGGTCTTCTTGCGGTCGCTGTGCGTCGTGTTGACCTGGCATTCGAAGCCCTTGTCCGGCCAGCCGGTCTGCTGATAGGCGGTGTGGAAGTAGATGCCCGAGTTGGCGCCCTTGGTCGTCATGACGTCGGCTTTGAACTCGAAGTTCTTGAAGTTGTGGCGCCGGACGGGGCCGGTGTAGAACAGGTGGCTGCGCGCGCCGAAAACCACGAGCTGGCCGTCCTTGACGGTGAAGGTCCCCTGGTTCTCGCTGGCCGTCCAGCCGTTGAGGGTCTTGCCGTCAAACAGGGAAATCCAACCTTCCTCTTTGTTACCCTCAGCCGCCTGGCACGCGGCGAACGCCGTACACGCCAGAAGCACCATCGCGATTCTCTTTACCATCTCGTTTTCTCCTGAACCATTGTGTCAATTACCGTGCGGGCCAGGGCCCGCTTATGTCATTGCGAGGAGCGAAGCGACGAAGCAATCTCCTCCCGCCCACTCGCAGAATTCGGGGAATATGGCGTTACAATCGCCACGGGCTGCGCAGCGCCCGGACCAGGCGGCGATTGGCGCCGTCGTTGTTTACAAATTTCTCCTGGGACGGGTCCCAGCGCAGCTTCTGCTCCAGCCGGATCGCAATGTCGCTGATCTGGCACAGCACATCCGCCTGGACCGCCACGTCGATCGGGCAGATCGTATCCTGGCGGGTCCGGACGCAGTCGAGCAGGTTCCGCACGTGGTTGCCGCTCTCGTACAACCGGGTGTCGTTCGGACCCCACTGGGTTTCGAGCAGTTCCTTCGGATGGGCGTTGATGCCGGAGCGGTCCACGTGGACCCAGCCGTCGGTGCCTTCGAAGGCGGTGCCGTGATCGGTGGTCCGGCCGTACCGCTTCTTCCATTCCTCCGGGAACGGAGCCCCGGTGAAGTTCATGGTGACGCCGTTGTTGAGCTTGCAGACGACGTTCCAGTTCATGGCCGTATCGCACACGCCCGCGGGGTCGGGCCACTGCCCCTTGCCCTCGATATCGAGCGGGCCGGCAATCTTGTCCCCGAGGCCCCACAGGGCGATGTCGAGCGGATGGACGCCCCAGCCGGCGATGAAGCCCAGGGCATAGTCCGAGATGAACCACCACCACTGGTTTGATTCGCGGCCGGGCGTATAGACATGGTACGGCGCCGGTCCCAGCCACAGATCGTAGTCGATCCACGCCGGCGGCTGGGCGGGGTTTCGCGGCCCGCCGGACGTGCTGCCGGGCGACCAGACGTTGATGGTCTTGAGCTCCCCGATGCGCTTGTTCTTGACCAGCTCGCAGGCGAACCGGAAGTTCCGGCTGGACCGCTGCTGGGTCCCGAATTGAAAGCGTGTGCCGTGCTGCCGGCAGGCGGCCCGCAGCGCCTGGTCCTCGGCCAGGCTCAGGCCCATCGGCTTTTCCAGGTACATATCCTTGCCCGCCCGCGCCGCCTCCAGAGCCACGAGAACGTGCCAGTGGTCGCACGTCGCGATGGAGACCACG
>VGYL01000648.1 GCA_016872975.1 Planctomycetota bacterium | reverse complement strand
GTACTGGTCGAGCTTCGTGCCGGCGATGGCAACCTGGTCGCCGTCGGCGTCGAACCGGATGCACTGCAGGATGGGCAGCGTCGCCTTGGTCGAGACGATGCGGCCCAGCCCCTGCAGGGCGTCGCGCAGGATTGCGCGGGTGAGGGTGAACTTCATGGATCCTCCGTTGGTTTGATGGGTTTCCTTCGCGAACAGCTTCGTCGGACTTCCAGCGCCAGGCCTGTGATGACTGCCGTTCCTGCCACATATGGCGCCAACCATGGGCCAAGCACGGGGATCAGCCGGAGAAGTGCCGCGCTGATGCTGCCCAGAGCCACCGCTTCGGTGAAGGCCGGGTGGCGGCGCAGCAGTAGAACGGCGAATTCCGCGCCTTTCCGGAAGAAACGTGCGCCTCGCGACGCAGCCCGAATGGCCGCCCGACAAGCGGCGCCAAAGGCGCTACGCGGCAGCACGAGCCACCTCAGCGTTCTCGGTCACGATGACAACGACGGGCGCCGATCCCGTGGCCTCGCCATACACGAGCCGAACAGCCCGCGCGATCAACTCCGTGATCGACGTGCGCGTTGCCGACAGCTCGCGGGCACGAAACAGCAGTGACATGTCCGCCGCGCCGATACGTGATGCCGGCCAGGGATAACGCGGGGACGATCGAACGATTCCTGATCCGTGGACCATGCTTGTCTCCTCCTTCATTCAGCGGTCAGGCTTGGACTTCCTTCCTGCGGACGAGTGGCTGAGTAGTACCCAGACGGTCACGGTGGGGACGAGCACGGCACACAGGATGGCTGCACCCGCGGCAATCCCGGTCGCGATGACCGGTCCCACGATCTGAACGCGGGAGGCGGAGATCACCAGACGCATCAGGGCCACAACATCACCGGCCGCTAGCGAAGCGCGACCACCTAGGACGGCGGCGATGACCGCTGCGCCCAGGAGGAGCATCCCGACGACGGCGATGACCGGTACGATCCAGCGGTTATCCCTCTCGGTCTCCATTGCGCACCCCCTTTCGGGTGATCAGTACGCCGGCCAGGGCGCATCCTAGGATAACCACCGTACAGGCCAGGACCAGTTGGATGCTCCGTGCGGTCTCGACAGAGCTGTCCCGATCCGTCAGCCGGCTACGCTCCTCCTCCAGACGACGCTCCAGGTCGGCACTCTGTGTCTGGACGCGACCGACCTCCATCTTCAGGGCTTCGTTCTCCTCCTTGAGCCGATCCATCTTGCCGCAGCCGGCCAGCAGCAAGCCTGCGACGAACAGTGCACCGTAGCGGCGCATACGAACTCCTTTCGTTGAGGTTGTTATCTAGGTCTTCCCGCCCCTTTGAAGGCATCCGCTGGCCCCTCCCTGGGCATCCACGAAGAGCACGCATACGGCAGGGACGCCGAGAATGGGTGCGTACGGGTGCGAGCGGTGGGACGTGAGATGCGGGAAAGCGGGATTTCGTCCGGACGGTACCCCCCGTTGGGGAGGACACGCCGAAGTTCCAGGGTTTCCGTCGGAAACGGGGAACGGGGCGGGCGGGAAGGCGAGAGCTACGACTACAAGATTATGCCCGGAATCCGGGCGCGTTTAAGCGGGGCACATCCATGGTCCCAACAAGGACGCACAGAAACCCCGCCAGCCGCTCATGGGGCAGGCGGGGCCACTGGTTGGGGCTAATCCCCGCGCCTGCCGATGAGCCGGAAGCTCAAGAGTCTTGGTGCAGTCCATCCGTAGTCATCGACAAGGAGCTTGCTCGCATTGTGCGCCCGAAGCCACAGGTACAGTCTGCGAGAGCCGTTGAACGCGGCGATATGCAGAGCGGTCCGCCCCAGGTCATCCTGAGCGTTGATCTGCGCCCCGTCGCACAGGAGAGTGCGGATGGTTCGAAACTTGCCCCTCTGCGCCGCCTCGTGAAGCGGCGTCCACCCAGATACGCGGGCTAGCGACAGGCTGGCACCCTTGGGCGTATGGCGGAACACTGAAATGCAGTCCTTGCCGGATGTGTAAGCAAGACAAAGCGGAGATCGGCCATAGATGTCTTCTGCCGTGCAAGACGCCCCTCGTCGCAGCAGCCAAGGGGTCGTGCGGATGCTCCCGAAGCGTGCGGCCCAGTGAAGGGGCGTGTGCCCATACATGTCAGTCTCGCCTTCCATGGACTGATCCAAGTCGACCAGCATCTTGACGGCGGCCAGCTGGTCTGAACCCGCTGCGAAATGAACAGGCATTCGGCCGAAGCGGTCCTTGGATCGCACGGAAGCCCCCTTCTGAATCAGTAGCCTGATGATCGACAGATGTCCCTCTGCGGCAGCAATATGAATCGGATTGATGCCGACGATAGTTTCGGGCATCGACGACCTGCCGAGATGAGTCAGCAGCAGCGCCATCATTCTCGAATCACCTTTGGCTGCAGCAAGATGGAGAGCGGTTGATCCACCCCGGGAAGGAAACGTGATGGAAGCACCCCTTTCCAGCAAGTAACGGGTGATCGCGAGTCTGCCAGCCAGAACAGCCTGATGGATCAGGAACATCCCTGACCGGTCGCAGATCACCTGCAGGAACCGGCATTCCTCTGAAAGGAGCTTAAACCGCTTACTATCAGCACTATGAATAGCGTCAAACAATCGCTCGCTCAGTCTCATGCGTTCGCCCTCTGATGATCGGGTGCCATGCCAACCTCTTCAGCGCTGCCCATCCTAACAACCGCAAGGGTCAGGCCGTGTCACTCCGGCTTTGTAGCCTGGTGCTCAGCAACTTCCGGAGAGTGGCAAGTAATGAGCGCCAGTCCTACCCGATTTTAGGCTCGCTTTCTGTGTTGCAACATGCTATTCTGCAGGCGTTCACGAATGGAACAGGGGGCGATCAAAGCGCACGGATCTAAGGAGATACGAATGAAGAAATCCGCGATGGCGAGGATTGTCGAGTTCGACCTAATGGTCCGTCTGGGCCGATATCCAAGCCGCATGAACTTCAGCGTAGACTACGGCGTTACGGAACGAACTGTTGCACGGGATATCGAGTATCTTCGCGATCGGTTACAAGCTCCACTGGAATATGATACGAATCGGAGGGGCTATTTCTATAGCAAGAAATGGGAACTTCCCTCCGTCGTCTCGATGTCGGGGATGCGCGAGGATAAAATCACCGGCCTCATCGGTCGCTTAAGGGCTCTTCCGCAGGATGAGCGCGATTTCGTGATCCAATGCGCCACAAATTCCATCGGATCCGAGACAAAGCCGGCAAGGGTCGCGTAACGGGAGGACATTCCCTGTCACGCCGGGATGGTACTCTCCACCCTAAGAAATGAGGAGGTACTCATGGTGAAGATCACAGGAATCGATTCCTCAGGGCCGACACCCGGATTCGGCTATCTGGTGTGCAAAGCGGAACGCTATCTTGCGATCGGGCCTGACAAGTATCGGAAGGCCGATTACTTCAAGATGCCGCCCGTGGATTCGTCACCGGAGACGATGGCCGCCATCCATAGAGGAATGGAGCAGATCTGCCAACGGAAAGGGACTTCGCGCGAGAACCCCTTTGTGAATCTGGGAGTACACGGATTCCATGCAACGCTTGCGACGCTTCACTTTGAACTTGAGCGGCAGTCCATTGAAGCAACAGATGGAGAGGCCATTCTTGACAGGATGCGCATGAAGCATCGGGTGACCGGCATGGTAGTCGAGCTCTTCAACAAGGTGTCTATCGACTCTGCATCATGAACGAATGAGAGTAGATGGACTCCATCTCCATCGGCCGGGCCAGTGGTGAGTCTACTGGTGATCGAAGACACGGGAGTAGGGAGACAGACATGCGAACATTGAAAGTCATAAAGGATGACAAGCACGCCCCGGCGGGCTTCGCGTTCTCGGTCTACGAGAATCGATTGGGCCCAAAGGCAAGCGCTCTGGCGTGGTTCAAGACTGAGAGCGATGCCCGGCTGTTCTCGTCCGCAGAGCAAGAGATCCAAGAACTCAAGAGGAAGCTGGGGGATGTAAAGCGAAGTGCCAGCAGCGCGTACTACAGGGGCCTCCTCGTTCACTAGGCTACTCGCCATGATGCCGGCGGGGCCGCGTACGCTCGATTCGACCCCTTTCGAAAAGAACGCGCTTGCGCCTCCGGTTTGGCGCGCGCACAATCCTCGGCCAGGAGGTTCGCGGACACAGGTATGGGCATGCGGTTAGCGACAGGAATCCTCGTTGTCGTCACATTGGGCTGCGTGCCGCATCAAGACGCTTGGTCGGCAGAGGCGTCGGTCACAAGCCGCGACGGGAACATCCACTACACGCACCGCTCGGGCAAGAGCCTGCGCCTGACGGACTCGGGACGTGATCAAGAACCCTCCCTTCAACCCGGGGGCGAGTGGGTCTACTTCATCCGTACGTTTGAAGGTGCATTCAGCGGCGGGAAGTACCGCCCTCCTCCCGGGAAGACCGTGCCGCCCGGAACCTTGCTGC
>VGYL01000647.1 GCA_016872975.1 Planctomycetota bacterium | reverse complement strand
GGCCCGTTGAACAACACGGCGTTCCGGGGGTCGTCCGGAACACTGGTTTTCCAGGGGTGATGCATTTGGCACACCATGCCCACGGGATGCGGCTTGGGCTTTGTCGCTTCGTAGTCTTTGACGAACTTCACCACCCAGTACTGCCACTCAGTATTGGCCGGAGTGAACTCAAACTCGTTGCCGACTTCGTAGAGAACGTTATCCAGATCGTTGACGGTGTCCACGACATGGCGAATGTACGCCTTCTGCAACTCCGTGACGGCCGGGACGAGGAGCGATTGTACCTGCGGGCCGAATCCAGGGCCGTCGTCGTCCGGGACCTTGATCCGGTTGACGTTGTTGCCGCCCTTGAACGGGTGCCCCGGCCAGAATGCCATGTTGCCCCTCCGCATCGATCCGCCCTCGAAGAGCATTACCGAGACGTATATGCCGCGATCTCGGGCGGCGATGACCCGTGAGCGCAGCCGATCAAAGTACTCTTCATCGAACCGTGTCAGGTCGAATTTCAGTTTGCCGATCGCGTCGGTGCCCGGACCTGTACGAGCCCAGGGATGAGGCTGAGAGAACTGAAGCCCCTGCCGGCTGGTCGGAGTTCTCAGTACGGAGCTGTCCGCGTCAAGCCAGTAGTAGAACCTGGGCTGTTCGAACCTCCATAACCGGATGAAGTTGTGGTTGTGTTGTTGGAGAACATCCAAGTAGGCCTCGAAGTTAAATCGCGGCGGCGGATCGGCGTTCTCGGCAGTAAAGAACGCTCCGTCCTGCAGGCTGTTCCAGGTATGCGAGCCGGTCAGATAGACGGCTTTCAGCGAGCCGTCCGGGTTTTTCGTCCCGTCGGTGAAATAGCGCGGATTGGTCGGATGGACGCGGAGAGGTCCGGTCGCTTTCTTCGCGGGAGCTTGTGCGAGTGCGGGCGATGTCGGTCCGGGCCATTCCACGACGATCGCTCCCAGCACCGAGATGGATATCGTGAGTTTCCACAGACCCGTGTGCAGAGCCGTCATCGTTCATCGCTCCTTTCCGCGGGTCTGGAGGACGAGCACCCAGTCGTTCGCTCCCGTGCCGTTGTCGCCCGGCGTGGTGAATTCGCGCGAGCCGCTGTTCGTCAACGCGGCCCCGTCGATCGGAGCATAAGTCCCATTCGTCGGGTTGTACCAGCGGGCGACGGCCGGCCCGCTGAGCCGCGCCATGTCCACCGTGATCGTCCGCGTTCCGGTGCCGGTCGAGGGGACGTAGGCCATGACGAGGCTCCCGTCGCCGGTGCGCGCCGCCGTCACGTAGTCGCCTCCGGGCGTGTTGTCGTCTACGCCGAACGTTCCGCGGCCGCCAGTCACCACCGTGTGATTCTGGTCCGGCACCAAGTTGTGCCACGCGCGACCCTGAAAAAGCGCCTTGACATGCACCATTTCCCGGGATCCCTGACTGTTCATCCCCGCACGCCAGTCAGCGCTGTCCGTATATCTTCCTCTGACGTACGCAGGATGGCCAAACGCCCAGACAGAATGGTTCCCGAAAAAGTGGCCGGTCGCTCCGGAAAGGAGAGTCCAATAGGCCTGCGCGCGCATCATCTGCGGCGACTCATTCTCCGCGGTCACATAGTGCGGCACGCCGGTACCTTCGTAGTGTGCCTCGTGGAGAAAGGTGGGCAATGGGTTCGTCCGGTTGTAGGCTCTGAGGGCCTGGATATAGGTGCGGTTAGATCCATAGGCGTTGTCCAGGGTCATGTGTGGAGCGAAAGCTGCCTGATCGAGGGCCGTGGTCCACCGGTAAAAGTGGGCGCTCCAGTGATGACTCGGCGCGAACTCCTTGATTCCCAGGAGAATCTCCAGCCAGTTCTGCTCCAATGCGGCTCCGGGTGCCGGCGACGCATCACCCATCGCCTGCCAGATGATATTGGTATAGTTCTTATAGCGGTTGCCGATGAAGCGCCCGTAGTTCCGGCACTTCGTGGGTCCGCCGTCAACGACTGCTTGCGCGAGTCCCTCACTGGGGCCGCCCCCGGCTGTGTAGCAGGGGTTAAGGACGACCAAGACACTCTTCTCCGCCGCCTTCTGGATAACCCAGTCGGCATGGGCGAAGAAGTTCTCGTTGGGTGTGGACAAATCCCGCGGCGTGGTGAACATCGGATCGCCGTATTTGTTCTTGGCCGGATTGTTCGGGAAATCGGATTCGCCGAGGCTGACGAGAATCGTGTTGAATCCTTTCTGGCGGCGGTTTTCCAGATACTCCTCCGTCTCGTCTTTCGTGAGCTGCGCGATCAGGATCCAGGCCGTGTCGCCATGGATGAGAAAGGGTCTTCCAGACGCATCCACGAGATGGCGGCCGTTCGCGGAGACGCGGACAGGGAAAGGCGAGTCGTTTGATGCCGCCTGGGCGCGCGACATCGATGCGGGGCATGCGGTCAGCAGGATCGCTCCCAATATCGAAAAAGAGGTTCTGAATCTCGATGGAACTGTCTTCAAAGGCTTCATAGTTCATCCGTCTTTTCTGCCGACCTCGAGCACCAGCACCCAGTCGTTCGCCGCCGCCGTTGTCGCCAGCCGCATCCAGGGCCTTCTGCACGGCGAGTGAGTCGTCGAATCCGCCGTTCGGATTCGCGCCGTAGGCGGTCACGTCGAAGACTTCAGGTTTCGGCGGGAACGGATGCGCCGCCACCTTGACGGTTCCCGCTTTGCGCCACCCCGCGGGACCACCAGACCCGCTATGCACCCAGGTCTCGTAGTCTCCGGCCGCCATGTCCGCCGGAAGCGTCACGTTCAACGACCACAGATCCTGCTGTATCGGCGTGAGAGTAAGGGCCTTGCCCGCGCCCTTGAGCGCGACGGTCGCCTTTCCGCTCAGGCTCAGGCAGCGGCCGAACACCCGCAGCCAGCCGCCGGGAGAGGCTTCTTTGCCCCAATCCCCCTGTTGCCACCACGGGCTGGGCGCGTTGATCGCCGCCGGCGCGGACTTGGCCCCGCCAGCGTCCACTTGGAATGCGTACACGCCCGGCTGCCAGTCCTTGGGTACGAGGAACTTCACCGAGCTGGCGTTCGTCTGCAGCGGCATCACGACTGCGCTCTTTTGAACCTCGCCAGCGGCCTGCGCCGCTGGCTCGCCCGCCTTCCCATCCTGGAGCCAGGTCAGCTCCACCTTCGGCGCCTCGCCCCAGTTCGCGCCCTCCACCAGGACGACCTCGCCCGGCTGCACCGGGTCCGAAACCCAAAAAACGACCGGCTGGCTCGCATGCAGCGACGTCAGCGCCCCCAGCAGCAGGACAGTGAGGAGTGTCAGTATGGTCTGTTTCATGGCATTTTCTCCTTCTGCGCCTTAAGGTATGGCTCCAGCGGCAGGTAGTGGCCGGTGTCGAAGTCGTCGGTGCGGAAGGGCGAGGCGGGAAGGTCTTCGCTGTTGAAAAGGTTGCAGTCCGGGAACGGTCCCCAGGCATAGCGCGCGGCAATGGGGTCTTTCACCTCTGCACACGTGACGCGGATGGTGTCCTTGCCGACGATTTCAGCGGCGGCGGGATGAAACACCTTGTCCGCGCCGCAGACGGTGAACGTGCGCAAGGCCCCGTCGCGGCTCCGAAGGCCGTCGCCGACATGGCGGAAGCGCAGCAGGACCGAGCCGTCCTTGACCGCGTGGTGTTCGAGCAAGGGGCCGGTCGGGACAAGAGGCTCCTGGAAGATCATCGCGCGCGCCAGACGGGCGAGGCGTTCGCCGACGGGGCGTTTGTTCTTCGGGTGAACGTCCTTCGGCTCGCCGTCGTCCATGAGGGTCACGAGTCCGCAGCGCGGCTGCTCGACGCTGACGCGCATCTGCGCCTCGCGCACGAGCGGGTAGCTGCTCCATGGGCTGTCGTAATCGTAGCGGGGCAGTTGCACGATGAAGAACGGCACGTCGCCCTGCGCAAAGCCCGCGCGCCACGAACGCACGAGCGTCGTCAGCAGTTTGTGGTAATGCTCAGCCAGCTTGATCTGGCTGTTCCCTTCGCCCTGATACCAGAGGACGCCGCGCACGGCGAACGGCATGAGCGGGGCAATGCGGCCGTTGTAGAGCGCGTTGGGACGGCGCGAGTGCTTCGGCCCCATTGGGCCGTTCTGGACGAAGTAGGATGGCTGCGGCGGGGTCTTGCCCTCCGCTTTGGCTTCGGCCACGCGACGGTCGTGCTCGGCCTTCTGCGCCTCCCACTCCTTCTGCTTGGCGGGCAGTTCCTGCAAGGCCTTCTCGTACGCATCGAGGCTGTAACGGAACTCCGGATCGGCCTCCATCGCCGCGCGGCTGATCCAGTTCTCGCCCCAGGTCGCAGGAACGGCGGTCTGTAGCAACGCGATCGGCGCCTTCGTGTGAGGATGCAGGGACTCTGCGAAGAAGAACCCGACACCGGAGGACTTGGCGGCCACTTCCGGCGTGCAGACCTGCCATTTCGCGCCTTTCGCCACGTCGGACGCGGGCTGGTCCGGT
>VGYL01000646.1 GCA_016872975.1 Planctomycetota bacterium | reverse complement strand
GACTGTCCCAGTCGCCCAGGACCACCTTTGCGAACAGCTCCAGCGCTTCGGCGGTTTGGCCGGACTCCGCGAGCGCCAGCGCGAGATCGCGGTAGCTTTGCGGTTCTTCGGGCCGGAGCCTTTGGATCTTGCGGAGCAGGACGATGGCCCGGTCGAGCTCACCCGCCTGTTGCAGACGCCACGCGAGCACGCGCAGCAGCGACGCCTCCTCCAGCTTCAACTCGGCCAGGTTCGTCAGCACGCGAATCCCAAGAACGCTGTCGCCTTCGCGCAGGAAGAGCTCCGCGCAATCCAGGAAGAACGCCGGACTGGTGGCGAATTTCTGGCGCTGCTCCAGATAGGTCTTGTACCTATCGGCCTTCGCGGCGCCCTTCAACACCGACAGGTACGGCGTAGCCGGGTCCCATGCTTTCACGGTGATCGCCGCCGAGCCGAGACCTTCCGGAGTGGGGACTGCGTCTTCCAACCCGGTTGTCAGCCTTTCCCGGGTGGCGGGCATCAAGCCCGCGGAGTCGCCCATGCTCATGCGGCCCTTGGTGCGTCCGCTCGGGGACTCTGGGCTGGGGCCGCGGAGGGGTGCTTCCTGCCGCTGCAGGAGGCGTTGGGGGCTGCTGGGCGCCACCCGGGCATCGACAGCTTCTCCCGGGTCGCCCCGGTACTTGAAGTCAGGCGGGACCTTATAGCGCCTCTCCCACCAATCGACGCGCGCCTTCCACATTGCCAGTACGCGGTCAAGCTTGCCGGCGCGTTTCTGCTCTTTCTCCTGCGCCAGGGTTGCCTTGCGGTCGCGCCACTGCCGGCGCAGATCGGGCAAGGAGGCGGGCGGCTCGACATCGTGGCGCACGTACTGGTCGAGATTCTCCAACACGAGCAGGGACGTGGCCGGGCTGACGATACCGAAACGCCGGCCCAGCGCGAGCAACTCGTCCTCGTTGGTCTCGGCGCGGACGGCGAGTTGGTTGACGCGCTGGGCGGCCCAGATGCCGGCCAGCAACGCGCCGTCCGCCGCCGCTTTCCTGCTCAGCTTGACCGGTTGCGACTGGTGGCCGTCGGAATACTCGAGGCGCAGTTCCGCCGCATCGGCGGTGAGCCGGCCGTGGATGCTGACGCGGCCGGCCGCGGTGGCGCCGACGCCCTGCACGTCGCCGATGCCGGTACCGTGGACACGGACGACGCGTACGGGGGGCTGGACAAGTGCGGCGGTGTCGAGCCGTTGGAGATCGACGACCTGTGTGCAGACCTGCCGGAGCAGCTCCCGGTGCGACACGGTCTGACTGACAACCGCGGTGACGTTCTTGCCACCGAAATCGGGCAGCCGGTCGGCGAGAGTGTCGAGGCCGTCGGTGAACAGCAGCCAGCGATCGATGTCGCTCTGGCGGATCGCGTCGGCCGCGGCGGCCAGATCGGTGCCGCCGTCGTAGGGGATGTCCTTCAACGTGTCGGGATCCGCGAGAGCGCGGAGCTCCTCGGGCCGGTCGCGGAAGATCAGTACGGACAATTCAGCGCCCAGCGTCTTCAGTGCGGCGATCTCCTTTTGCAGGTGCTCGCCCGCGCGGCTGCCGGACGCGTCCCAGGCGATTCCCAGCTTACCCGGCGGCCGGGCCGGTTGGGCGGTGGGGACGTACAGGTCGCTGAGGGCGAACCAGACGTCACCGTCGTCCGTGCGTTCCAGGGCGGTGACTTGCGCCGGGAGCTTCGGGAGGGCAACCCAGACATCTTCATTGGGCCTGGCGTCGCGGACCTCCGTCTGTGCGACCCAGAGGCTCTCGAAGCCCTGGAACCGGAGATTGCCGAAGCCGCCGATCTCGGGCTTGACGGCCCCTTGCGACACTTCGACGCGGATGGCAAGCCGGGCGACCGTCTCGCCGATGGGCATGGGAAGCAGACACGCGGCGTCGCCCCGCTGGTCGGCGGGCAATTCGGCGACGTACTTGATGCGGATCTGGCGCGTGGCCTGCGCCGGGAGCGGATAGATGCGCGTGCGGTAGACGTTGCCGGCGACGTGCTCGACGAGGCCGGGGTCCACGCCACGGCGGACTTCGGTCTCGAAGGCGACGCGGGCTTTCTCCTTCTTCACGACCACGCCGTCCACCATCCGGCCGTTGATGTCGAGCGCGTAGCCGGTGACGAGGGCGCCGTCGGGCAGCGGGAACTGCAGCTCGCCTTCGAGCAGACGCGGATTCGGGTTGAAGAACGTCATCGTGGTGGTGGTTTCGACGTGGAGGCCGACGATGCGGGCGCGGACGTCCATTTCGCGCAGTTCCATGGGTCGGCCCGGTTCCTGCGGTCGCGGCGGCACGACGAGGCGCGGCGGCAAGGGGGGACGTGGCGGCCAGGGGCGGCGCGAGTCCGGCGCCTGGCCGGCAAGAGCGATTCCGGTGAGCAGGATGACGATCAGTTGGTTCATGGTGCCGCTCCTATTGGACACAGGTTGGTTCCGCCGCAAGGGGACGGATGGCCCTTTCGCACGACAAACTCCGGATGAGCCCATTCCAATTTCCGCAACGGTATCATCGCCGGGGACCGACGGCTTGTCAACCCCCGCCCGGGTCCCGGCCGGGGCGAACGCAAAGTCCCGAAAGTCAGTCCTTGGACGGCATCAACGGGTGGCAGCGGCAAGGCCGTAGGCTTTGCGCAGGCCTTGCCGATGGCGAGGGGCGAAACCATCGGCAAGCTCCGAAGACTCCGCTTGCCGCTGCCACCCAACCATGTTTTGCGACTTTGCGTTCGCCCTGGGGTCCCGGCGGGGCCATCGCATGTCCGGCGCCGGAGCCGTTCGGAGTTCCGCGTTGACGCGGGGTTGCATGAAGCGGGACTGGTCAATACCAGCCTGATCGGGTATTAGTGTTCGTAGTGTGCCCGTAAGGGCATAGTGGCATGGGCGCGAGCACCCTGAGCCGCAGGGCCGTTTCCGACATGCGGGGGTGCAGACTTGGCTCTGCCGTCACGGGCGAGACGCCCGTGGTACTCATGGGTGCTCGCGCCTCATTGTTGTACCCATGTCGAAATGGGTGGAACGATGAAGCGCTCGCGCCCCTGCTACGGGAACGCCTTGCGTCACTGCGGGCGCGGCTTCGGCCTTATGATGGACAGGAGATTGGACGATGAGGAATCGAGTACTTGTAATGATGGCGGTCGTGGTGATGTTGGGGAGTCCTTGTCTTCTCGCGGCCAAGGCCGCGCCGGAGTGGACGGCGAAGATTCGTAAGGACCATCCGCGGCTGTTCTTCAATGCTGAGACTTGGCCGGCGGTCAAGGCCCGGGCCTTGGGCAAAGAGCGGGCCTGGTACGAGCAGTTCAAGAGCCGCGTGGTCAAGCTCGAAGCGGAGTTGGCCGGCTCCTCGGTGTCGCGGGCGTCCCGCCCGCGGATCGAAGGCGGGACGCCTTCGACACAGGCGCCGGCCCGGGACCTGGGACCGGAGGCGGCGTGGTCGGCGTTCGTCTTTCTCATGACGGACGAGGCGAAGTATCGCGATCTGGCGAAAAAGTGCCTGGAGACCTCCCTGCGCTATTACGAGCAGTGCTTCGCCGAACGCAAGACCGTCAACTGGTACTCGACCTCGCGCGTGCACGCGACGATGGCCTGGGATTGGCTGTACAACCACCTGACCGAGTCCGAGCGGTCCGAGTACATGTCCCGCCTGGTCCGCGTGATCGACAACGTGATCAAGGCCAAGCCCTCGATCTACCGGGAGAACATGTCCGGCTACAACACCGGCTTCTACGGCGTGCGGAACTCTCTGTGGTTCATCGGGTGCACCGCCTACGGGACGGGTATCGAGCCCCAACTCGTCAACGAGTGGCTCGTCTGGGGCCGCGAGGAGAACCTCAAGATGCTGGCCCACCGCAAGACCGCCTGCGGCGACGACGGCGGCGGGGCCTCCGCCACCCTCGGCTACATCTTCGGGGCCTACCCCTGGGCCGAGCAGAACTTCTTCTATACGTGGCTGTCCAGCACGGGCGAGAACATCGCGGGCAACTGGCCGCACAGCGCCATGCTCGCCAACTACGTCCTGTGGAACTGGATCGAGACCGGCGGCCAGCCGCTGGAGTTCGGCTACGGGGACACGCCCCACACCCGCAACACGCTGCCCATCAGTCAGTTGTACACCCACATGGCCAACGTCCAGCACCTGTTCACCGAGGCGGCCCCGAAAGCCGCGGCGCTGGCCCGCTACCTGCAACTGAGACTGCCCAGCCGCTCCCATGCCTCGACCTGGTTCATCTATCCTTTCCTATTGTCGGGGACGGACCATCCGCCCGAGCCGTTCGAGCCCAGGGACCTTCCCCACGGCCGGCATTTCGAGACGATGGGTCAGGTGTTCCTCCGCAGCGGCACGGGAGCGGACGACACCTACTGCCTCTTCTCCTGCGGCGGCATCCTCGATCAGCACCGGCACTACGACGCCCTGAACTTCACCATCTATCACCGCGGCTTCCT
>VGYL01000645.1 GCA_016872975.1 Planctomycetota bacterium | reverse complement strand
CGAGCTGGACTTCAAGAACGAGAGGGTGCTGCGGGCGATGAAGCTGCTCGCCGACGACGCGCTGGCGGCCCAGGACCAGAAAACCGGCGGCTGGCTCTGGACCTTGCCGAGCGGCCACTGCAACTGCGAAACGAAGCACATCGGAGAAGCCGGTTTCATCAGCTCCGTGCGGATCAACGGGCTGGCCCTGTACCACCGGCTCTCCGGCGATGCCCGAATCCCGCCGGCCATTCGCCGCGGCGTCACGCATTTGAACAACGACACCTGGCTGGAGGACCTCAGCGATTGGCGCTATACGTCCTGCCCCCGGACCGGGCCGATCGGACAAATGGGTGTTACCATCGAGGCCCTGGTGAACAGTGTTCAACTCACCGGGGACGCCGAACACCTGCGGATTCTGCAGAAGGCCTGGGCGGCGCGATTCCAACGCCTCCGGGTGGCTCCGACCGCCCGGCCCGGCCTGGGAAAGAGCTACTCCACGACCATGTGCGGATCGCCCGAGGCCATGAATCTCTTCGTAAACGGGCTCCCGCAGGGACTGTCTCAATAGGGTCAAAAACGCAGACCCCAGCGCGGCCTGCGACCACAACCCAAGAGGATAGAAAAGAAAATGGCAGAAAGGAACATGGCGAGAACCGAAGAAGGTCCCGCCTTCCGGGTTCATCTTCTTTGCTCACATTTTCCTTTCTCTCATTCAAAATGCTTGCCAAGAAAACAAGACGCTACGGTTTTGCCGCACAGCGACGCGGCAATCATGGCATTGCGAGCCCCGCGCGACAAGATGTCATTGCGAGGAGCGCAGCGACGCGGCAATCTAAAGCCGCAGGCTGGAGGCTGGAGGCGGTAGGATGACGTGCGTCCATGCAGGCTCTTGAGGTCGCCCCACACCCTCGGCGTCTTCCGTTCCCTGCCCGTAACAGGGAACCGGCGTGGCCATCATTCCAGCATTCCAGTATTCCACGATCCCTACATCCCTACTCGTCCAAGCCCATGTCCCGCATCCGTCCGGCCTATAAGGCCCTTCGCCTACGGCGCGGCGGCTTGGGCGGCAGAGAGACCAGCCGCTCCGGGTGCTTCTGTTCCTGCTCGCGCAAATCCGCAACGATGGCCCGCAGGTCGTAATTGAATCGCTTCGCGTGTTCCTGGCGAATCCGCCGGATTTCTTCAACAATCGGATCGGAGACCATAGCTAGTCCTCCATCAACTCTTCCGGGGTACAGATGATCGGACAGGCATAGCCTGCCTCGTCGACGATGCTCTCGACGATGGTACGATGGGCCGCATTGGCCAAATGTTTGCAGTTCCAGGTCAACAGGTAATCGATGCCGTGGACCGCCGCCACACTGATGTGCAACGCATCTTCGGCATACGGCCGGGGGATCGGGCCCTTCGCAAGCAAACGCTCTGCCAGAGAAAACGCTTCCTCACTGATCTTGAGGATGCGCAGACCGTCAAGTGCTCCTACCCGCGCGCTAGCCGCCTCAGGATCGCCGCCGGACGCTTCCCGATAGACCAGTTCCGAGATCACCAAGTCAAAATGCCTGCCGCGCTCACGCCACCACTTCCGCGTGAGTTCTTGGTGCGCCGCCACGATCAGATTCTGGCTCTGGCGACCTGTCAGATAGCTGACAACGCTTGTTTCCACATACAGTAACGGTCCCATAGTCTCAGTCTACCAGGAAATGCGTCGATGGGCAAGACTGAGCAAAGCAGGCAGACTCCGACGGAAACAGTACCGCATCCCTTTAGCTCAACCCAAAGTGTCTTCTTGCTTTGGGGCCCCGTTCTTATGCAACCAGAGGGTTAACAGAGTGGTGGAGGCAGATCGATATCTCTCGTTGCGGCCTTGCCGGCGTCATCCGCCAAGTCGTTGTCCGCCAAATCGTCTGAGGCGGAGTCATCGTTGAGAGCGCGTGTGTCGATCCACGGCTTCAGCCAGCTACCGCCTATCCCGTGCTGGGCGTTCACCTTGACGAAGCACTCCCGCAACCGTTCCTCGTCAAAGTCAACGGCCACGCCACCATGAATATGATGGAGAATATGCTTGTAGAATTGCTGTATCGGTAGTGCTTCGGGAAGGTCATACCGGTAGCGGTAGGCATAATAGTGCTCGGAGTTACTGTCTTGGGCATCCTGCTCGCTGATCGTTGAGAACCGCCTTGTACTCTTCGGATCGTGATCACTGCTGTCGAGTTCTTTGAGATACTCTCCCAGAAGGTGCACGCGTAGATGGTAGACTTCTTCGGGGAACTGCGTCTTGATATCGTCGGCAAGATGGGAGCGAATGAAGCCATCGAACGTCTCACACTGGGAACGCCGCGAGCCGTGCAGTCGTTCTTCCTCAGGGACAGGATCCAACGACATCAGAAGCTTCGGGATGAAGTCCGACGATATAGGATACTCTGCAATGACTTGATCGGCAAGAATCATCGGCCCAAGCACGACATCCTTGTCGGGGGCGTATTGTGCAAGCTCTGTGCGAACGAAATCCCCCAAAGTCGGGGTATCCCGCGATGTGTCGAAATAGCGGAAGATAGGCTGGTGACCCGCGAAGAAGTCGTAGAACTTCCCGATGCGTGAATGGAGGCGCAGATAGGCAGTGCGGTCTGAGTAGCTTAGAGCAAGGAATACGGCCTTCAACAACTTCACCAATCGCTGTTGCTTGACATGCCAATAGAACCCATACACAACTATTCCTGTTGCGACAAAAAGACATGGGATTCCTGGGTCAATATCCCACAAGTCAAGGAGAGGATGCATCACCACTCCGAAAATGCGCCGAGACACGAGAAGGGAGGCACCTTTCAAAGCACTCACCCAGAGGAACAGGAACAAGACGATGCAACCTACGTTCTTTAGCATCACCCACGGTGTGGAGTAGTCATGCGGAGCATCCCTCTTCCACGGGTAGCCGAAGTGCGTTCGCAGCCTATCCATCTTGGCCCATAGGAGCATGACAATGATAAGCTGAATTCCGAGTATGACCGGTGCCACCCACCAGTGTGGCGGAGGCAGTGTCCCTTTGAATATCCCAACAATGAAGCCAACCAGAAAGTCGCTCAAGAGGACGATGCTAAGCATCCAGACGGCTACAGCGACGGCAGACAGCAGGAACAAGTACCAGATCATCAGGAAAAGGTGTGCCAGTCCCCGACGTAGCATACGGACCATCCCTTCTGACCTTATTAGTCAATGAATGTCGTGTTGGCCGAGAAACCGGCGAGAGCACAGCAACAGCAGTCTCTCTCTTCGCCTTCATCGGCATCTCTCCTACAAGGCCCTTTGACCATCATACCGCGACCGCTTGTGTAAGCGAAGGACATTCTGCGCAGATCGGTTGCCTTGCCGGACTGAGCGTGTGGAATAGTGGCAGGATTGGACTGGCAAGAAACCGTGCAAGTAGAACTGACACAAGCCGAAATGGGCGGATCGTCCCGGAATCCGCCCTCCGTTAGATGGCTGTTATCCTCATACCGACACCATCTCGAAACATCTGAGATGCATCTGAGTACCATTTCCCCTGCAGCGAAATCTCGACTACTCTGCACAATGGCCGAGCATTCTCGGCCGCAATGAAAATCTCCAGGCGGTATTTGCCGGGCCCTACGATGTGCCCCCTGTGGTTGGGCAGGACCACTACCTCGAACGCCAGTGAGGTCTGCTCGTCGGTGAGGTTGATGCCCGGGGGCTCCTCATGCAAAAGCTGTCGCCGAGCGGGATCGACGACGTGGCCAATATTGCAGCGCTTTCCCATTCCTGGCACAATACTGGGAAAGTACATGCCATTGAGATGAGCCCACTTCAGGTTCATTGGAGGGAAGGCGCCGACTCTCTCCCAACCCCCATCCGCTCGTTGCCTTTCGAGCGCGTTGGCGTAGACCTCAACGTTCCTCGCCGTTGCGTTACCGACATTCTGCACGCACAGCCCGAGATAGATTGAACTCGCGACAAATGAGCCATCCGGCTTGGTAAACGCCACCGCAACACAGTCTGGCGGCTCGGTCTTGGTTGAGACATGGAAGCGTGGGTGATAGAACCAGCCACGAATAGTATCCCGAAACACTGCCACGGCAGCGAGGATAAGCGTGCCGAAGACCATCAGCCAGTCAGCAACCACACTCCACCAGTTCATAGAACTTCGTCCAGTGAAATAGATAGTTCCTGTTGTGAAAGGTCGTTTTCTTTGCGGTATGTCGTCACACCGGTTGTCGGATCGGCCGCATTGTGCCCCGATTTGGGGACAGCAGCCCGATCGGGTGCTTTGGAGGGCTTTTGTAGACACACCGCCCACGTGGCCCCTGCGACAACTGTTCTGTTGATATCCACTTTACTTCATAACCGTGTCAACAAGACCAGGTTGTGGCACAGCACCGCCAGTCCCACGCTGGTGGCGTAGTGCGTAAATCCCTTGAAAAGGCAGCAACCGAGCTTAAAGGCCCGTTTT